>NZ_JBJPHS010000009.1:0-82673 GCF_052939495.1 Phormidesmis sp. 146-12
GGGGGGCAGAAGTGCTGAATAACGAAGCGAGAAAATTCCATCGAATTCACGTTAAAAAATGTTGGCAATGACAAGCACTTGGGGGATTTAGGGGGCTGGCCAGATTGGCAACCTTAGCGAGAGAACTAATCGAATTGACGCTAAATCAACTCGCGCACATCTGTCACCTGTCCCGTTACCGCCGCCGCCACCACCATCGCCGGACTCATCAACAACGTTCGCCCCGACGAAGACCCCTGACGACCTTTGAAATTTCGGTTAGATGACGATGCACTCAACTGACGACCCTCCAGCTTATCGGGATTCATCGCTAGACACATTGAGCAGCCTGCTTCTCGCCACTCAAACCCCGCTTCTAAAAAGATACTGTGCAGCCCTTCGGCTTCGGCTTGCTGTTTTACCCGCTCAGGGCGCCAGATTGGCAACCTTAGCGAGAGAACTAATCGAATTGACGCTAAATCAACTCGCGCACATCTGTCACCTGTCCCGTTACCGCCGCCGCCACCACCATCGCCGGACTCATCAACAACGTTCGCCCCGACGAAGACCCCTGACGACCTTTGAAATTTCGGTTAGATGACGATGCACTCAACTGACGACCCTCCAGCTTATCGGGATTCATCGCTAGACACATTGAGCAGCCTGCTTCTCGCCACTCAAACCCCGCTTCTAAAAAGATACTGTGCAGCCCCTCAGCTTCGGCTTGCTGTTTCACCCGCTCAGAACCAGGGACGATAAAGGCCTTCACACCGTTGGCGACGTGGCGACCTTTGGCAAATTTTGCCGCTTCTCGCAAATCAGTGATGCGACCATTGGTGCAGCTTCCAACAAAACAGACATCGACCTTGGTGCCCTGAAGCAGTTTGCCTGGTTGCAGATCCATATAGCGGTAGGCTTCTTCAGCGATCGCTCGCTCATCTTCCACAATGCTATCAGGCGCAGGAATCACTTCGTTAATCGCAATCCCTTGTCCCGGAGTAATACCCCAGGTCACAGTCGGAGCAATGTCAGCCGCATCGAAAACGATCACGTCATCGTAAACAGCATCGACATCACTGCGAATATTGTTCCACCACGCGATCGCTTTCTCCCAATCATCCCCTTGAGGCGCAAAATCACGACCCTGAAGATAATCGTAAGTCACCTGATCTGGATTCACATAGCCACATCGAGCGCCGCCTTCGATCGCCATGTTGCAAACGGTCATTCGCTCTTCCATGTTCATCTGCTCAAAGGTCGTGCCTGCAAATTCGTAAGCGTAGCCAACTCCACCCTTTACGCCCAACGTGCGAATCACATGCAGAATCACATCTTTGGCATAGACACCCGGTTTCAGCGCTCCATTCACCTCAATTTTGCGAACTTTGAGCTTTGCCAGCGCCAGCGTTTGAGACGCGAGAACATCCCTCACCTGACTGGTGCCAATCCCAAACGCGATCGCTCCAAAAGCCCCATGCGTTGAGGTGTGACTATCTCCACAGGCGATCGTCATTCCTGGTTGAGTCAGTCCTTGCTCTGGTGCGATTACATGCACAATTCCCTGACTGCCAGACCCCACGTTGTAGAAGCGAATTTTGTGTTCTTGACAGTTTTGTTCGAGCGCCTGAATCATCTCCTCAGCAAGAGAATCAGCAAACGGCCGCGCCTGATTTTCGGTCGGGACGATATGATCAACGGTCGCGATCGTCCGTTCTGGAAAAGCCACCCGCAAACCTCGTTCCCGCAGCATCGCAAACGCTTGGGGACTCGTGACTTCGTGAATTAGATGCAGCCCAATAAAAAGCTGAGTTTGTCCAGAAGGCAGAATCCCAACGGTGTGTGCATCCCAAACTTTGTCAAACAGCGTCCCTTTGCTCATGACGGTTTTGTAGTTCTGTATACGCTCGGTCTACAATTTTATCGCAAATACGCGAACCCATCCGCCAAGTCAAGCTTTCCTCACTCCTCCCTCTTCACTCCTTCCTCTTCACTCCTCCCTCCTCCCCTCTTTTTCTTCCCCCTTTTCGCAGTACACCTGTACAATGCGTGTGAGCAAAGGAGAAGGCACGATGCGATTAGGAAAAGTCGTTAAATCTAATTCACACTGCGATTATGTGGTGCAGGTGGATGACTCAATGGATTTTAGTGACGCGCCCAATGCAGACGATTATGGGTTTGGGACGTTTGTGAAATTGGAAACCGAAGATCGACACTGGGCGATCGGCATCGTCTACAACTCTCAATTGCTCAATCCGATGTTTATGAATACGGGCCCCAGACTTTCGAGTGAACCTGATCCGCTCTTCACGCCCGACTTGATCAATGAAACTCGCACATTGCTTTGGACGGTTTTAGTCGGCAGTTTGGAGCCTAACAATGGCAGTCCCTTTGGAATCCAGGGCATTCCTCGTGTCGTCGTCCCGGTCAATACGCCTGTTTCAACGATGACGCAAGAAGAGATTTATCACTTTCATCTCAATTTAGAGCGGCGATCGCAATTCTGCTATTACAGTCATTTGTTACGCTGTGGCGGTACGTTCTCAATGCAACTCACCTTTCAGGTTTTACAAGAACTCATTGACTTCAACCTCTTTAAAGGAGCCGAAGAGCGGGCGCTGATTGTTTTGTGTAAAGAATTGGCGTGGAAAAATACGATGGGAGCGATGAGGTAAACGTGAGGAGTGAGGAGGAATCAACCAATAAAAAACCCCGACCGAAGCCGAGGTGAATAATCAGGGTGCATCTACCATCCCTCTATTCCTAAAGAAGAGTCGCTATCCGGAGAGGTTGCTAACGCGATGTGCAACTTTCTGATCAACGTCTTTAAAGCTGCGGTGTACACACAAGTCATTAATTGTCTCCGTTTGAGCCGGCTTCTGCCCCCTAAATCCCCCACGAGTGAGGGACTTTGAAATCTTGAGAAGTCTCTCTGCCTTCTAGAAGCCTTTCTTTCTCAAAGTCCCCCAGAATGGGGGATTTAGGGGGCGAAGCCCCTCGCCAACCACAGATCGACCAACTTGTGTGTACACGGTAGCTTTTTAAAGGGGATTGAGAGGGGTCTCTGGGCTGTGCCTCCGACGGTGTGATCCCCCAAACCCCCTTGAAAAGGAGGCTAAGAAAAAGTTGCCCATCGCGTGTTGCTAAATAATCGATCGCGCTTCTCATCTCAAAAAATTCCAATAAAAAACCCCGACCGAAGCCGAGGTGAATAATCAGGGTGCATCTACCAACTCTCTATTCCCCAAAGCAGAGTCATCATCCGGAGAAACCTGAAAGAATTTCCTCACAGTCTGAGGTTAATGCAATGCAATATCCTGTCACACCCGATCGCCGCTATTTTGTGGTCAAAGGCAGACTGTGGCGCTGTTCTAATCCAGAGTTGGCGGAAGAGGAGCGATCGCGTCTAGTTCAAGAACTTATGAATGCACGTCGAGCCGTCAAACAGGCTTTACGTCAAGAAGATGAAGCTGCCCTCCAAACCGCAAGGCACGAAGTCAACACCGCCAAAATTGCTCTCGGTGAGCGAGGCGAGGTCTGGTGGACAGATGGCGCACCTGACTACAACCAAAAGCTGGTCAAAAACACCCCATATGCTGATTGGTATAGCCGCTTGTCATAGTCTATTCTCCTGTTTTAGATAGTCTCAATTGTCTATGCTGCTAAATTGAAGGACGGGCTGGTGATTGTTTGTCTGAATATCTGAGTGATCGTCTGTCTGAGGATGCGTTTCCAGATTATTGATTTGGATTTGCAAACTAGCGATCGCACGATGATGTTGTTCTACATATTTAGGAACTGCACTATATTTCGCCAATAACTTCTCTAAATGGCTAATGCGATCTTCTAAGGTGTTAACTTTCTGAGTCGCTTGTAGAAGCTGTTGGGTTAGAGAATCGATCTTTTGGGACATCTCTTGAGCACTAATAGAGCGATCGTCTGCCTCTACCTTTTGCCCTTCTTGAGACACCGATTCTACAGAGAAGGGTTGTGATTCCAGCGTTGATGAAGACCACTGATAAAGCTGCTCGATCAAGACAGTGACCTTTGATGTTAATTCCTCAACCGTCGTCAAGGAGTCATTGATAGGAGGGTCAACAACTTGCTCAGAAGTTTTTTGCTCAGAAGTTTTTTGCTCAGAAGTTTTTTGCTCAGACGCTCTGACTCGATCGTCCAGCATTCGCTTAATCAACCCAATCAACCCTTGTGCCCCCGCCATAATCGTTTCTTCAACAACGACGTGCAACACATTCATGAGATCTTGTTTTTTTTCGTCCGCGATCGGCTGAGAACTTTTCACTCTTCCTTGACCAAAAACTTTCAATAACCAGTTCATCACCTTTTCCTGGATAGTGTTTAATGCAGGTAGTGTTCAATTCGGGCAGAAGGCAGATATAACTGAAGACATAACTGAGACAGGGTTGAAATTCTCGACTCAGTTAAGGTGAGTTCGACGAAATTTTTCACTGCGGTTGTCCAGTTGAGAACGCCCCTAAATCTCCCATTAATGGTGGACTTTAAATCAGAACCATAGTCTGAAAGTCCCTCAGAATTGAGAGTTTAGGGGGGCAGAAGCTTGACAACGAAGCGAAGAAACTTCATCGAACTCACGATCAGTTACTGTGTTCTCTCTGGTTAATTTACTTTCGCAAATTACTTCGCTGTTGCAGTTTGATTGACCGGAATTAACTTGTAGAGAGTCTCACCATCAGAAACATTGCTAGTTGCACACTCGACACATCCACCGTTTGCTCTACAGCCTCTTGAACGCCGTTGGCACTTTCTTTAACTGTGTTAACTGCATTCACTGCCGTCTTCACAGTTTCGTTTACCCCCTCAGCCGTTCCTTTGACCGTACTAACCGTATTTTTCACAGTGCCGCTAACATTAGTTGCAACGCTGTTGACTGCATCATTGACATCTCTGGTCGTATCATTCAGGTTTTCGGCAACACTGTTAACCGCATTACCGACTCGTTGAACAGAATCACTCAAAGTTTCAGCCGTTGCTTTAGCTGTTCTTCCCAATCCTCGAATCGCTTGATTGATGCGCTCAGTCGTGTCCTGGTTGGTGAGTGCTGCTGCAAGACCCCCTAACGTTGCCCCGATCAATGCACCAAGCGCGATTTTAGTAAATCCATTTTGGTTAGATATCATCGGATTACTGCCTACCGAGGAGCGGCTAGAAGACTCGCCCTGATTGGCTTCTGTTGTTAAAAGCTGATTGCCATTGGTCACGATCGTTAACTCCTAAGTCATTATCTCTGTCCTCTGTATCCGTTATTCTTGACGGTCAATAGCTTCATAAAATTCCATCACTGGATCGCTGCTACCTTCATTCGTCGAGGTAGAAGATGTGTATGGCTGTGCTACAGGGTCATCTTGAAAGCTCAAGGGTTCGTCAGCATCCATTGCCATCGGTTTTGTATAGTCACCTCTCTCGATCACAGACTGTCCTGCGCTAGAAGATTGACTTGCGGCATGGTCGATCGTCTGACCGATGGTATCCCCTGTTTGCTGAATTGCATTGCTTGCCGTGGATGCCGTTTGTTGAATCCCTTGACTGACGGTTTCCCCGGTTTGTTTAATTGCTTTGCTAGTTCCAGATGCAACTTGTTGAACCCCACCCGCAAGGTTTTGAGCAGCTTCTGAGGTTCCTCCGACAACCGCATAGCCCACACCATCGCCAATACTCTTTGCGGCCTCGCCGACTCCTTTTGCAGTCATGCCCAACCCTTGTCCAATGGTTCCAAAAGCTCTGCCAACACCCTTAGATGCCCGATTAAAGCCTTCAGACACTTTCCGACCTGCCAAGAGTCCTACTGTCGCTCCAATCAATCCACCAACCAACGCTCTCGATAGTGCTGGATTAGAGCTAGATTTGTCTGATTTTACTTCTGGGCGATATTCACTAGAAGTCGGCATTTTCGCTTCTACACTGCCTGATGCAGGATATCTTTCTGTTTGGGTTGTAGACATGGAATGGGGTTGATTTTGAGCTTGATCTACACCCTGATTCACAAAAGATTGATTCTCGCTGTTCATGTTGGTTTTCCTGTAGTAAACGCTAGTGGATGACTGGCTCCAAAACCATCTATTGCAAAGGTAGCGAGTTTACTTTAGGACTTAACGCCTCTAAAGATAGACCTGATTAATTTCTTGTCTAATTAAATATTTAAGAGTGCAAACCCTCACTGGTAGAGTATTTTTACGTTCAGAGTTTAGTTGTCATTGACCAACTTTTATGTGTTGCTCCTATGTATTAATCTCTACATACTGTAGTTATGGATGTAGCTATGAATCTTGTCCCTTTGGGCTGGTAGATTTTGTCACGAAAACTCTTTGTTCTTTTCGCGATCGCAGAATCGATTTAGCTTTTGACAGGTTGCTCCACAGGCTGCAATTTCTGGGATTTAGGCACTTTTGCAGGTAGAAGTTATCATCAAAAACTGGTTAAGGTCACCCC
Source organism: Phormidesmis sp. 146-12 (assembly GCF_052939495.1). NCBI lineage: Bacteria > Bacillati > Cyanobacteriota > Cyanophyceae > Leptolyngbyales > Leptolyngbyaceae > Phormidesmis > Phormidesmis sp. 146-12. Next base: position 6,442 of record NZ_JBJPHS010000009.1, read on the forward strand.
GTATGTATCGTGAGAGGCTGCCCTGCTAAACGAGAAAAGGTAACCTCAAGCTTAATTTCACCCAGACTTGTATGCGCTTCACCAACAGTCCAGGCTGTAGAACTGTTGTAGTTAGGAGTTTGGGTATAGTCAGGGGATTGAGGAAGCTGCGATCGCCTCACCTCAAATTCTTGGCTCAGGGTTTGACGGCTGACTTCCAGAAGTGTCGCTTGATTGAGTAAGTTGGGTTGTAGAGAAAGCTTAATCGATCGGCTGTCTGGCTTAGATTCAGAAGCAGTTTTTTCCGTCGTTGCGTCGTCATAGCTTACTCCGCCAATCAAGCCAAATTTTTCACTCTTCTGAAAGACAACTGTGACGCTGGCCGAGTCATCTTTGCTGAGGTGAATCTCTATTTGTAAAGACACTTCCTGACCAGTTTCAGAATCTTTTAGCGCAAGCTGCACTGTCGATGCATCCAATTTTTCATCTCCCTGTGGGGCATTCTCTAGCGCAGGAGTCGGCACAGAAATTTCACCCTCTCTTTGCATCGGCGTACCAAACACAGTTGAAGGCGTGACAGAAACCTGACTTGGCGGAGGAGTCAGAAGCAAAGTGGAGGTCGGAGTCGAGGTCGGAATCGTCGGAGCGGAGGGAAGGGGAAGGTACTCGATCGAGAGTTCTAAATTTTGGGAGTGCGTCGGGTGAAGGGTTGGCTCCTCGACGGGGGCAATTTGCCATTCAGCGATCGGCTTTTTAGAATCAGGCAGCGGCTCAGATTGAGGGGCACGATTCGCCTGCACAACGGCTCTAACAGAATTGACCAACTCACTGCTAGGAACGAGAATCGGCTGAGGCTCAACAGAAGTCGGCTCAGGGCGAGGAGAGCGATCGACCAAAATCTGGCTGAACTCAAAGAAATTTTGTCTCGTAAACTCTTGAGCATTGGCGCTCAAAACAGTGACTATCATGCCTTGATCGAGTTGGTTGCGATCGAATCGAGCGTTTGCGGGCAAGGGCGGCTCAGTCAGGTCAAGCAAGTCTTGCTTAAAAGGAAGCAGCGAGGTAAGCCAGGAAGATTCAGAATTCTGTGCAGCGTGAATAGGCTTATCAGCCGCAGAGGTATAGCGAATCCAAACCAGGGCGGCGTTGGTTGAAAAGGCTTGCTCAAAGGTCAGCGATTGATTGGCCAAACCCACCTCAACCCGGACGGCAGCTTGATGACTGTTTGCAGAACGAAACGTTGTGTAGGCGGCAGCGCTTAAAACTTTTTCTTCTAGCGTGGTTTCTGTTTCGTCGCGGCTATAAACTGGCTGATAGGTTCCTTTTGTATAAGCCGTCTCTCCAGCGTTATCACTGCGATTTTGAGGAACCTCTTTTAACTTGTTTTGATCTGACTCTTCTGCATGATTGGCTGCATTCAAAAACTCTTCTCGGTAGCGATCGCTGATTTGTTTCCAAGCGGTCGGATTAAACGCATCAAATTGTTGAACTTCAAGAAGCAGCGCCCCTGGCAAGAAGACCATCAACTCATCAGACTCACAAAACCCCTGCCGACTGTCAGCAATAATTCCATCCAGCCCATACTCTCTCGCATAAGCAACTTCTACCGCATAATCATAGGGCGACTCAGAAGCGGCAGCAATCTCATCAATAATCGGGTCATGGGGCAGCACTTCTAAAACAGATCGAATCGAAGCAATCACCTCTTTGGCATTGGGGTGGCCCGACAGCGCACTGCACACTCGATCGAAGCAGCGAGGCGTAACAAAAGCTTGAATTCGCGCCGAACGAATTTGCTCCCATAAAGCGCTGGCAATTTTGATCTGATCTCGCGTGTGATTTTGCTCAGTCTTGAGAAACCCCAACAGCAAAAAATCAGCTTGAACAGAAACCTGAAGCATTGCTAGTAATTCTGTGGGTTGAACTCGATCGGGTCGTTGTTCTGCGTTTCGTTGGCGGCGGTCGATCGTGATTTGCCCGTTCCCAGCCGTTCTCGAATCTCGTCGAGCGACATGCCTTTGGGCTGCTGTACGTCTTGAAGCGAACTCCAATCAATCAGGTCTTTGAGATCACAATTGAGCGCTTGACACAGTTTAATCACCCTGACAATTTGTTCTGATCCAGCTTTGCCTTTTTCCCAATTTTGAATCGTGTTTTCGGTCACACCCAAATGCAGGGCCAGGGCACGCTGCGTCAGGTTGGCTCGATCGCGCAATCCGGCGATGTCGAGTGGAGCGTCTGACCAGTTTCGCCAGTCACAGTCAAGGGCGTGACACAGCTTGATCACTCTGACAATCTGCTCAAACCCGGCTTTGCCTTTTTCCCAGTTTTGAATGGTGTTTTCGGTTACGCCGAGATGAATGGCTAAGGCACGCTGCGTCAGGTTGGCCCGATCGCGCAACTCTGAGATTCTCGTTCGCTCCGTCTGTTTTGACATGAACATTTCCATCATGGACACTCACGATGACCCTACTATACTAAATATTTTTGGTAAAACTTCTTTGCTCAAACAGATTGACAACCAAATATATTTGGGGTTAAATAATTGGTCAAAGGGATTCTAACCTACCGTTGACAGTCTAGATAGAATGCAAATGTTTCCATTCTCCCCCTGCCCATCTTCAGACGTTTCTGATGACTTCTCTTTAGAGACGCTGCTGACGACCAATCGTTTCGTGTTTTCTGCTGAATTAATGCTGTTGCACCCCCATGCGGCCTCATTAATGAAAGCGGCAAATCGCGCTGCACAGCATGTCAACATTGTCCAAATGAGCGATCGCTTGCTTCCTCAACCCCGCCTATCTAGCTCGGTGGCGACTCAATATATTCAACAGTTGGGGCTAGACTCGATCGTCGAACTGAGCCTTCAGAAATCTGACTTATACGATCAGCTATTCTGGCTTGCCAACGCTCAGATTCGCAATGTTTTGGTGTCGGATGGGTTTCCTGATGATCACGGGAGCGATCGAGCCGTGAGGACGATTGCGGCGATCGCCCGATTTCGCTCAGAGGCAACCTTTTATGTTGGTGCGGTAGAAGTGCCTTGTCTGATGCCAGATATAGCCGAAAGCATGGCGCGATTGACGGCCAAAATTGACAGCGGAGCGCAGTTTATTCAGGTACGATCGCTGCTCAATCTAGAGGCAATGGAGCAATGGATGGCGGCAGTACGATCGCATCAACTGCACCAGCGCGCCCATTTCATCGTTTCAATTCTGCCATTTAACTCGCTAGAGCAACTTAGATTTCTACAATCTGGGCGAAATCATGCTTTCATCGGCATGGAATTTGGACAGCCCGAAAGTAACCTGCAACGTCTGCAAAACCTGATTGTCAACACTAGCGCGATCGAGGGTGTGCGCGGCATTCACCTGCGGCTAAACGATCTGGGCATGGGCTGGAATCGGCACAAATAAAGGTTACATAAATTGTTTGACAACGCTTCTCTAAGACTTACGGGCGTTTGTTAAGAATCTTGCTCTCTATGGTCTACAACGCTTTTAGAATTCCTGGGTTTATCTACGTCTTGATCAAAGGTTTGTTGGTAATGATTTCATTGAGGTGAATTTGACTTATGACACAGATACAGGTTTGTCTTAATCTAAAGGTTCGCATCTGCGTTGGAGCGATCGCAACGTTAGCATTCACAATGCTAGATTTTTCACCGCCTGGAATGACTTCTCAAGCAAGTTCGGTAGCGATGTCGCTTTCATCAATGTCTCATGTACTTCCACGTCAACAACGCCCTGTTTTGATGGCTCAATCACAATCGAGAAGCGTACCATCTGTGATTCGCGCTGCCATTCTCAAAGATGTTTCTCAACGGTTAGAAACGCCGATTCAACGTTTAGAAGTGGTGCAATCCACGCGATTCACTTTTGGCAATTGGTGTCAGTTTAATTTTAGTGAAATTTGCACCACAGAGTTTGACCCTGTTCCAGGATGGCAAGTGGTGGTGAAAGTGCGTGATCAAGACTGGACTTATCATGGGAGTCGATCGGGGTCTCTGCTCATTCTCGACCCCAAGATTGCAGTTAGGGCTGACCTGCCTGATACGATTCGCGATGCTGTTTTGAAGGATGCCGCCGCTTGGTCACAGACAAATCCTGCTAACCTCCAGGTAGTCGATACGCGCAAAACAACCTGGGGCAACGCTTGTGAATTTGGTTTTGGGCAAATCTGCCCAGCGATTTATCAGCCAGTGAGCGGCTGGGAAGTGACCCTACAAAACAGCCCGGCTCGTTGGACATATCGCGTTTCTGACGATGCAAAAACAGTAATCTTAGATCGTCGCGCCGCTTTACCGCCTGACGTGGTGCAAAGAATTATTCAAGATGTCGTGAGGCAAAATCCGGCGATCGCCCCAGAGTCACTGCGGTTTATTGTGGTGCGAAGGACTGCAACCCCGACTGCTCAAACAACCTGGCTCACCATAGTCTCTGATGGTCGGCGACAGTGGGGCTATCGGGCCACAGAGCAACAGGTTCGACCTGTCCCAGTTAAAACCGTGCTGCTGGCTGGCAAGTCCTAAAGATGCCCGGAATTTGATGAAGTTTTTTCGCTTCGATTGGGATCTAGAAACGCTCTCTAAATCCTTTGAGATTGGGGACTTTGAATCGATTTTGCTTCAAAGTCCCTCAGACTTGGGGAGGCAGAAGCACTTACCAACGACGCGAAAAAACTTCGTCGAACTGGCTATTGTTTCTAGACAACTGCCGCATTGTAAATCTTCTCATTAGCGGCGGCTGACTTAAACAGATCGACGATCGCATGAGGATAATCCACGCCCAACCTCATTCCAAATCGCTGCTGCTCTACAGGAAGTAGCTTCCAGGGTTCATGCACTTTTGCAGAGGGAACATTTGCTAACTCTGGCAGCCAATGTTTTACATAATCACCTTGCGGGTCATAGTCTTTTGCCTGCTTGGTGATGTTAAAAAAGCGAAATCCACGGGCATCATTTCCCACGCCTGCGGTGTAATTCCAATTGCCCCAATTGCTTGACACATCGTAATCAACCAGCAGCGACTCAAACCATTCGGCTCCCATTTGCCAGTTGATTCCCAAATTTTTGGTCAAGAAACTTGCCACATTTTGCCGTCCTCGATTAGACATAAAGCCCGTCGCCGCAATCTCTCGCATGTTGGCATCCACCAGCGGAAAGCCCGTTTTACCTGCGCGCCACAGATCAAATCGCGGCCAATCTTCCTTCCAGGGAATGGAAATGCCCCGCAGACCCGATCGCCGAAAAATCCGCGTCCCATGTTTGGCACAAATAAAGCGAAAGTAGTCTCTCCACAGCAATTCAAAGATCAGCCAGTAGGTTGAATCGTTCTTCACTCGCTGGCTTTCATACGCCTGCACCTGCCAATAGATTTCACGAGGCGACAAGCAGCCATGCGCCAACCACGCCGAAAACTTTGATGAATAGTCTCCGCCCAACATGCCGTTGCGAGTTTCTTTGTAAACCTTGAGGTGATCCTGCTGCCAAAAATAGTGATCTAATCGCGCCAGACCCGCCGTTTCGCCACCCCTAAAAGGAATCACGCCCCGCAGATCCGCAACCGGAGCCTCCAGGTCAAAATCAGCGATCGTCGGCACTTCTCCCACTGCGATCTCAGGCAGTGCTGGCAAACTCGTCGGCGACGGAAATGCTGAATAGATGGTGGAAGACTTCTCAACCTGTTTGCGAAAGCTAGTAAACAATTCCGGTAGGTTTGCCAGCTCAAAAGGTAAGTCATCTGGATGGTAAAGCGTATGTCCCCAAAAAGAAGTTGTGGAAATTTTATCTGCCTTGAGCGCTGTTTCCAACGCTTTTTCAACCGCCACCTCTTCTGAAGTCGTTTCGCGATAGAAATAAATCGCCGTCACGCCCAGTTCTCTAACTAAGTTAGGAATCACGACTTCGGGCAAGCCTTTTCTTAAAATCAAATCGCTGCCGATCGCCCTCAGTCCCCGTCGTAAATCAGCGACGCTTTCTAGCAAAAACTGCGTCCGAAATGCCCCCGTTTTAGGAAATCCATAGGACGTAGTGCCAAACTGTCGCTCATCAAAACAATAAAGCGGAATCACCTGCGCTCCGATTTGAAGTGCTTTATACAAAGGCTCGTGATCGTGCAGTCGCAGATCATTGCGATACCAAACTAAAATTTTCTCCACCGTAAAACCGACCCTATCGTTTGCTCGCTTCCTCCCGATCGTAACGTTTCTTCAAGAAGATGTTCCCAAAAAAATAGAGGACGATCACAACGATCGCCCTCCACTTCGATAAAAATTAACCCCCACCAACGTCTTACGCAGTTAGCCAATTAGCGAAGTTTGTAGGGCTGCAACCGATTGAGCAACTAGCGGCAACACCGTAGATTGAACGACCTGTAGCGCCAAGATCGCCAAAATTGCAGAAATATCTAGCCCACCCAGCGGGGGAATAATTCGACGAAAAATATTTAAATAAGGGTCAGTCAGTTGCGCCAAAATCGAGAACGGAGGATTGTAAAAGTCAACCTGGGGAAACCACGTCAACAAAATCCGAATGAACAACAGCACCAAATAGATGCTGACAAATCGGCTAATCGTAATGATCAGTAGCTCTAGAGGGTTCATAGACTGACAGTTTCCTTTTGAGGTCTAGGGGTTTTCAGATTTGCTGATAGTTTAAGCGATCGCAGGCAATTTGTGACTACTCTCACGTAGCATTCTAGCGCTATGGCTCATCAGTCAGCGACCCTTCGCGATTGACCTCGATCGCCTGCCCATTAACATTACTCAACTGCTGCCGCACATCGTCGATCGCGTCATTCAATTGAGCAATTTTATCTTCGAGACTGCGCCGTGCCAGCTCAATATTCTGCTCAGCCGAGCCGCGCAGAGGGCGTTTTTTCCCTTTAGCCTTTATCTCTGGAGCATCTGCCTTCTTCAAAAGAGTCTCTTCTAAGGTTTCTTCTAGCCGCCGAGAAGTTAGCAGTGCGCCCAAAACGCCACCGACAACGCCACCGACGATCGCGCCCAACAAAAACCCACCCGAAAAATTATCTTGTTGACTCATCACTCACCAGGATTGGTCTTTTTTTGAGATGTTCAAGTCCCTTAAGCTTAAAGGAAAAAGGAGCCAAGGAAAAAGGAATCGCAAAAAATCACCTTCGTACAAGTTCTGACTCTCTGCGATCAGGTGCCAAACGAGCGATCGCCCGCATCGCCCAACCCTGGAACGATAAAGCCGCGTTCATTCAGCCCTTCATCGATCGCGGCAGTGTAGATATTGAGACTGGGGTAAGCCACGCTGAGTTTTTGCAAAGCAGGAGGAGCGGCCACCACTGCGACAATGCGAACTAGGGCAGGATTTACGCCTCGACTTGTCAGTTCTTCCATTGCGGCGATCGTCGTGCCCCCGGTAGCCAACATGGGATCGGTAATCAAAACGTGAGTTTGGGGATCAAACTGGGCGGGGAGCTTGTTGAGATAGCAGCTTGCTTCTAGAGTCTCCTCATTTCGCACCAGTCCCAGATGATAGATCGATGCCAACGGCAGGAGCTTCTGTGCGCCTTCTAACAGAGCCAGACCTGCTCTGAGAATGGGCACCACGACGATCGGAACTTCGGGATTGATAAAAGTAGCGGGACAGGGAGAAAGCGGGGTGTCGATCGTCGTCTCGATCGTCGGCATCCATTCTCGAATTGCTTCGTAAGTCAGCCATCTGCCCAGCTCGGTCATGGCGCTGCGAAACAGGGCAGACGGCGTTCCAGAGTCGCGGGCTACGCCCAACCAGTGTTTGATGAGGGGATGGGGAGGAACGTAGACGCGCAGTTGAAGTGTCATAAGGGAACGGGGGGTACTTCACAAGTCTGAAACATCATACTCTCTTCGTGCCGTTGTTTCAGGCAATTCTCCTAATATTTATGTAGAAACCCCAGTCAGTATTGTCAAGTTTTGCGCTTTTTGAAAAGAAAAATCTGAGAAACTTGTTGCTAAAGGTTCTCATTAGTGTTGACAAGATTTCTCAACAAGCTTATAGTTCCTTTAGTGTTCTCCTCTCTAGAGGATCGGCAGAGGGCGTAGGAAGTGATAAATTTCTTGCGTCCTATTTTTTTGGCGCGATCGTATTCGGCAAATCAAGGGCTTATGTGAACATGGCGATCGCATATTTTTCTACCGTAGGTTCAGAGCTTGGAGGACATAAGAGCCATCAGGCAATGGCCACTTCTCGCAAAAAGGACAGCAGTTCTCGATTCACCGTTTCGGGCGCTTCTTGTTGAATCCAATGGCCACAGTGAGGCAGCAGTTTGATTTTGCAGGGAGCCGCCACAAAGCGATCGAGTCCTTCTGCTAACTTGTGGCTCAAAAGAGAATCTTCTTCACCCCACAACACGAGAGTCGGGGCAGAGATCGGAGTGGGCGATCGCCAAAAATCTTGCACCCAATGCAGCGAAGTAAACAAGTGACGGTAATAGTTGATCGCCGCAGAAAGGGCACCGGGCTTATTTAACGCCGCCTTGTACTTCTGAGCATTTTCCTCAGTGAAGGCTCCTTTACGGATCGCCTGCTCCTGAAACATATTTTTGACGAAATTGTTCAAGTTTTGTTGAATTAACCACTCTGGCAGCCCTGGCACTTGAAACGCCAGCAAATACCAACTGCGACGAAATTGATCCAAATTACTGAGCATCTCGCGCACAAACCTTTGAGGATGAGGCGCACTAAGCAAGGCTAGTCGATCGAGCGACTGAGGAAATTTTTGAGCCAGATTCCAGGCGATGACACCGCCGTAGTCATGACCCACAATGTGAGCGCGATCGTAGCCTAAGTTTTCAATCAGACTGCGAACGTCGGTGCTTAACGTATCGAGATCATAGCCGCCTGCGGGCTTTTCAGAATCGTTGTAGCCTCGCAAATCGGGCACGACAACCTTAAAGTGACGAGCCAACGCCGGGATCTGATAGCGCCAAGAATACCAAAACTCAGGAAACCCATGCAGCAACAGCACGAGATCGCCTTCTCCCTGAGTCACATAGTGTAGACGAATGCGATTGGCTTCAATGAAGTGATGTTGCCACTCAGAATCGGGAACGGTCATAAGTATTAAGAGAGCAGCCGTCAGTCGCGCCAGTTGCGCCTTGAGGGGTATGGGCTGCTTAAATCTGTAAACCCCGCTATCCAGATTATCACCAGAAGTTAGCATTCTGGACGAGGGGAAAACAGGGATGTGATAAATAGAGCACTCTAGCGAAAGCTTTGCTGACGCGATCGTCTAGTGGTAGCTTTCGGCAGGGAGCGTTGGACGATACTCAGAAGGCTTGACTTGGTATTTGACCAGGTTAGCGAGTTCTTGAAGTTGACTAATGGCTTCGGCCCCTTCGAGCTTCATGAGTTCTCGATCGTCGCGCATCTCAGTCCAGGTGATGCCATAATCAGACACCAAAAACCGAATCAGGTGATTGTTGCCCAGGCTGACCATAAAGGAAGCGCTATTCATCTGACCGCCACAGGTGTAGCACGAAGCCAGATACCCTCGGTTTTCCAGGACGGTGGCCAATGCCTGAAGATTCATCACGAGGTCTTGTACAAACTGTCTATGTTGCTCTGCAAGTCTTAGAAACACGATCGCCCTCCATTCACCACACCAATTCTAAACCTTTTCTTAAGATTTTAACGTTCCGTCCTCTGGTAACGTGGTGCCCTCTTTATAAATAAAATTCGAGGGATGTTAAAAAGGACACTGTAGTCCAGCTTGACTATCCTAGCCAAAGGATCACTGAAACAAAGTATCGACCACAACAAGTTTGGCAAATCTGAAGATTCTTCACTTTCTTATAAGAATTCTTTTAAGAAAGTCAATAAACTGATTGACGCAATCAAGGTTTCAAAGTTCCTCAAGCTGATAAAAGAAGTTAAAAAAGCCGTAGGGACACGACTTAAACCGCATCCCCACTCAAAGCTTCAATCGATTGACCGAGATTCCGGATAGGCGCTCTAATTGACCTGCCACCAGCCAAACAATGGCCCAACAAAGCGAATCGTAATCCACGCGACCACAAGCAACCCAATGCCAACCCATGCGCCCGTAGAACTCCAGTTTACAAACTGTTGAGCTTGCGTTTTGGTGAAAGGCACCCAGGGAGCAATTTTTGGCTCTTTGCCATAGTTTTCTCCCAACGTTTCTTTACGGCGTTTTGCGTCTCCCATTTTCTTAAATTAGATAGGGTTTGTACTGATAATAGCGCCCTGTTTGCGGAGTTTTGATGCTGGAATGTTGAGTTTTGCGTTGAGACGGGCTTGGGAAGTTGTTGGCAACCCGCTCCGATGCTGAAACCTTTTTGTAACTTCTCTTTAAAGAAATTCAAAGTTCTTAAGTTTTGTGGAAGGCACTGCCTAAAATTCTTCTTGCCAATCCTCTGGCGACTGGATAAACAAGCTGGGATCAAGATAGTTGATCCGGGCGAGGGGGCTGAGGGCAGATAGGACTTGACTGCCATAGCTGCGATGAATCACGCGACTATCTAATAGAGCGACAACGCCTTGACAATCTCGGACTGGAGCGATCGCTCGCTGCAATTCACTCAAGGCTTCGGGTAGCAAATAGAGGCGAAACCAATCTTGACGCAGTTGTTTGTAGTAGGCAACGCGCCCAGCTACCAGGGGATGTTCGAGAGAAGGGATGGGCAGCGTGGCGATCGCCAATAAGTAGGGAGCCGGAAACACGCTCTGATGCTGTCGCCAAAACTCCCAACCTGTGACCAAAATGCCGTTTTCATCTAGACAGGTGCGCTCAACCTGGACTCTAGACCCAAATTCTGAGGCCAAAATTGAGCCAACCTGTGCTTTGAGCGGCGTGTCTCCGACCAAAATAACCGTGAGTCCCTGAGCGGCGGTGCTGGCACTGAGGAGCGATCGCAACTCCCTCAACAAAGCACTCTGAAACTGAGGCGTGTTGGGCATAGGAATGCCTTCGGGCTGGTAAAGCTGAATCAGGTCGTCCTGGCGATCGAGGGCAAACTTCAGACAGGTGAGGTCGTCCTCTAAGCCCATTCGTTGACGATAGCTGGTCGCGTCTGCATCCAAATCCAATGCGCCTCCGATTAGTACGGTTGGCTGTTGTGACCAGACTCCTTTAAGCGCTGAAGCAATCTCCGTAGGCGTGCAGTGCAGAGAAAATTGTCCTAGAGACCGCACGATCGTTGCCCAGATTAGCTGATCGTCGGTTTGAGTTTGTTCAAAAAACCGATTCCAGGCGGGTGGGGCGCTGGCTGACTGATGCAGCGTTGTGTGCAGAACATCCAGAATTTCGCGATCGGGTTCCTCGATCAGATAGCATTCATAAGGATTAGCGGGGTGGTGAAAAATTGCTTTAGTCAACTGCACCCGTGCATCTCGGATGGCTTCGATCTGGTCAGGGCAGGCCAACATCAAAGCATCCCAATCAGCAGAATTGAGACAAGTCGTGAGCTGCTGGCGCGTCCACAGTTCTAAATCATCGACCCCATCCAAAATGGTCGGAATGCCAGGGGGAAATCTGCCCTCATGATTGAGGCGATCGCTAATCCAGGCTTCTGGAGTGGTCAAAAGAATGCCTGCAAAGTCTGAAATCCAGCGATCGCCTGTTTGGATTGGTTTCGGCGTATCGATCCACTGTTTCAAACGCGGAATCTCGACCCTCAACAATCGCTGCTGTACCGCTTCGGGAGCAACAACCACAACTGACCCTGGCCACATCAAAATCGGCACCAGATAGCTCAAACGATAGCGCCCATGATACCCAGAAGGTGCCCCGGTTTGAATCAGCGCACTGCGATCGATCCGTAGGGCCCGCGCCACTAATCGAGCCATCGTCAAATGGTGCGACCAATAGGGTTCGCCTTGCTCTCGCAAAAAAGCGCGTAGTTGCTGATGGACTTCTACCTCAATCACAGGCTTGGACTCTCGGCGTACTAATTGACCATTCTGACACAGAGACAAAAAACCCTGCGGACTTTAATTTGACCATAGCAGCCAGGATAAAACGAGGGATTGAGAACAGCACGAGACTTGGAGGAATCGCACGTTTTGCCAACGAACCCACGATCGCCAAAATCCGTCATAGCCTTTCAGGTAAATTGATGAAGGTCACTGAGCGTCTTTCCCCATGCAGATTCAACAAGTCTGGCAAAAATATCTAAATCGGCTGGATCTGGACGCGATCGCCCCCCGCCCGATCGTCGCCATCATTGTGCTCAATAGCCTGATTTTCTTTGGATGCAGTAGTGTGCGTCATCTGCTGTTTCAATCGACTGCGCTGGATTTAGGCTATTTTGATCAAGCTGTTTATCTGATCAGCCAGGGGATCACGCCGATCGTCTCCTTTTGGGGCTATCACTTTATGGGCGGTCATGCCGATTGGATTCTCTATCTAGTCGCAGGATTCTACAAAATTTACCCCAGTGTGTACTGGCTGTTTGCGATTCAGGCGATTTCTCTGAGCATGGGGGCGCTACCCGTGTGGCATCTGGCGCGACAAGCGAGGCTAACTCGCTCTCAAGCACAGACGATCGCGCTGACTTATCTGCTCTATCCCTTGCTGTTTAACCTTAACCTGTTTGACTTTCACCCCGAAGTGATAGCGCTGCCGTTGATATTAACCTCCGTTTGGGCAGCCAGGAGCGATCGAGTGGGCTGGTTTACGGTCTGCATCATTTTAAGTCTCGGCTGTCGAGATGCCTTGTCACTAACCGTTGCAGCGATGGGCTTTTGGCTACTTGTCTTTGAGAAGAAACGCAAATGTGGCGCGATCGCCCTGCTGCTAGGCTCCGTTTGGTTCGTTTTGGTGACTCAGGTGGTGATTCCTTCCTTTCGTCCAGGGGGCGTTGAATCTGTAGCGCGATATGGCTACCTGGGAGCGTCTCTACCAGAAGTGATCCAGAATTTGTTTCTCAAGCCCTGGTTGATTTTGGGCAAGATTTTCTCGATCGACACGCTGTTCTATTTATTTTTGCTACTGATCCCGATCGCTTGGGGGCTGTCACTTCGCCATCTTGCGCCTCTGGTTGCAGCTTTGCCTACCTTAATTATCAACATTTTGTCAGAGTTAGAACTTCAGCGCGATTTACTGCATCAATACTCACTGCCAGTGCTGCCGTTTTTGATGCTGGCTGTGATCTCGGCAATCGCCGCCAACAAGTCCTGGATCAAACCTCTACGGGCGATCGTTCTCTGGTCACTGGTCGCTTTTTTGGCCTTGGCGAAGTACGGGTTTTTTGCCGGAAAGTACCTCGATCGGCTCGATACCTGGCAGGCTACTAGAGCCGCGATCGCACAAGTCACGACCAAAGGGGCTGTTTTGACCACAAGCTACATCGCTCCTCACCTGACCCATCGCCCTTTGTTGGAGTACACCAAACTGATTGCTCCGCCTGCTCAGGTAGATTCCTTTGACTATGTGTTGCTCAACTTGCAGCATCCCGGATGGGCGAGCAGTTTAGAACTGGCAAATCAAGTCTTACAGTTGACTCAAAGTAATTCACAATTTCGGCTGAAATACCAGCGCGATCGCGTCTACTTATTTGAGAGAAAGCGCTGACGATTCGTAGATCAACCCGCCTCAAAGCTGCGAAGTTCTGTTCAAATCGACGGTTCCCCACCACCCTGAAAATTTCTCAAGAATTTAAGAAACTTTGCCCTTCTTGAGTCCCGTGTGAAGCTTTCGCGAAGAAACATTCTGTTACGGTTGTCAAGCCTCCTGCGTCTAGTGTTTTATGCAACAGTAGTGAAGCGAAATCACCCACATGGGTGAATTGACAATCCCCTCCTTAGTCAGCCAACATTTGAGATTCCAGCCCATTTGCATGTGCCGTTTGTCAGGTTTTGTCAGGGTTTGAGGGTCTGGCGACTCTAATTTGATTTGTTGTCGCATCGCAGTTACTTCTTAAGCGCATACTATGGTAAACCTGCAACAGTCCGGTAATGTAGATCACTACGCTCTGGACTTTCTCAAAGAAAACCCGGACATCTCTCGATCGCTCCTTGCAGATTGCGACCACGATTTTGATCAAGTTTCGACCTTTGTGGGGCCGATCGTTCAAGCTTCCAAACGCTGTCCTGCGTCTTACTACATTCAAGCAGCGACCACTGGGAGAACGGCCTTTTTAACCACCAATCTGTTTGACCTCGAAGAAGCACGGGTGACAGAAATTGCTTCAACCTGGCTGATTGGTCGCAGTCGAAACTGTGCGATCGCTGTTCCCAATCCCTCTATTTCTCGGTGTCACGCCGTCATTGGTCACAGTCCTCTAGAAGGGTTTTATGTGATGGATGTAGGTAGCAGCAATGGCACGTTTATTAACCGTCATCGCCTCCCTACATTAGAGCGGCGCACGCTTCAAGATGGCGATCTGGTGTCTCTGAGCCACATCCACGTCGAGTTTTTTGTCGTCAGCAACAAGAAAACCCTATCGGGTCTGGTTGGAGGGACGCGATCGTAGTTTTTTCAAGCGCTACCAAATGTGCAACATGCGATAGAACAATTCCCTCGTGGTCGCCTCTAAACTTTAACTTTAGGGTGAAACGGGGGAGTTTCCTTTGCAGGGATGTTTAACGCTTAAGAGCTTTTGAAAGCTACCCGATTTGGCAGGTCGTTTTTTGAACCCCGATCTCTTCGAGTTACCCGCAAGGGGTCGCTTCGAGTTACCTGCAAGGGGTTGCGCCTCAACCCACTGCTTGCTGAACGGCTTGCTGCGTCACTTCTTGAAACTGGATGATGTCTTGTCTGGGGTCAACGTGACTGACTCTGAGATCGAGGCGATCACCTGGCTCTATCGATCGACTAAATCGGATCGGTAACTCTAGACCCAAATCTTCTAGTAAGACAAGCCCCAAATTTTCGTGCTCTCTCAGCCATCTCAGCATCAAGGCTTGCCAGACTTCATCAGAGTGACGACGCAGAAACTCTAGTCCCCAGTAGCGATTAGTTTGTCGCTCTACTAGTGAAGCTTCCTGGACGGTGCTGCTGATGGTGAGCATCAAGGCCTTTACCTCGTCGGGCGAAAATGGCAGGTCGGCCCCTCTTAAATGCGCCTTGATCTGAAAATGCGTCAGCAAATCGCTGTAGCGACGAATTGGAGACGTGACTTGAGTGTAGTTGTCTAACCCCAAGCTGGCATGACGCGCAGGCGTGATCGACAGTTCGCTACGAGGCATACAGCGGCGAATTGCACAAGAGCGAACCGGGCCCGCAGGTAGCTGCAAAAGCTCACTTTCGGACGGCAACTCCGGTTGGGGCTGGGCGCGAAAAGGCATCGGCAGGCTGTGGTCTCGACCATAACGAGCGGCCACCTCTCCCGCTAAAATCATCATTTCTGCAACCAACTGACGCGCCCTCGAATCTTCGAGCAGTTGAATCGTGATCTCGTCACTTTCGCTGCTCACCTTGATCGAAGACTCTGGCATGTGGATGCTGATCGCCCCTTGAGACTGTCTCCAGGCTTCTCGACGTTTGGCCCACTTGGCGATCGCTTCCAATTCAGACTCGGCCTGTACGCCCCACTGCAACATCTCATCGACATCATCGTAGGTCAGGCGATAGGTGGCTTTGATCAGACTGGTGTGAATGCTGTAGTCTTGTACGCCTCCAGACTCATCTAAAATGACGCTGAAGCTTAACGCGCAAGACACTCTCCCTTGATTGAGGCTCATCGGGCCGGTTGCCAACTCTGACGGAAACATGGGGATCATTCCCGTTGGCAGATAGATCGTGGTAATTCGACGACGCGCTTCTAGATCTAAATCGTCTCCAGGCATCAACCAGCGAGTCGGGTCGGCAATGTGAATCCACAGGCGATGCTGACCGTCAGGCAAAACTTCGAGACTTAAGCCGTCGTCAATCTCACGGGTGCTTTCGTCGTCGATCGTATATACCTTCAAGTAAGTCAGGTCTAAGCGATCGGCGTTGAGATCAGCAGGTGGAAACTCCAAACGATTATGCGACACTTCCAGAACCTTTGTAGAAAAATGAGTTGGGATCTGGCTACGCCGCAGAAATAGATTCTCGTGGGGACTCCACAAACCCAAATCGACGAGAAGTTGCCATGCAGCCTGGGGGGTTTCCGGCCGTTTCAGTGCTGCCAGTGTTTCGAGGGCAGGAGTCCGATGGGAGGCCTCTTCTCCCAGGGTAGCAAATCGCTCTAGGGCATCAAGTCGGGATCGATCGCTCACTTGCCATTCAGCCGTATTGCCCTGAAGAACGGTTTGGACGCGATCGAGAAAACTTTGCCACTCGCGCTGGCGTTGGGCTTCCATCTCGATCTGGTGCTTCAGTTCGGCAACCTGGCTGGCGGGACGAGGTTCGTAGCGATCGCCCTTCTGCTTAAAGTAAAGCTTATCTTCGGAGAGCAAGCAGTAAGCTGCGTAGCACAGTGGTGCGGTTTGGTCAGAAAATAGCAGCGTGGCCATTTCTGATGGCTCTGTCGTGTCGCCCGTTTCGCTGAGGATCTCCCAGGCAACCTCTAGACTGGAGGGGTCGAGATAGGGCTGAATCTCCCGCAAAAACTTGGGAATGTCGGAAAACTTGTAGGTTTCTTCAGCGACTTCGCAGGTGATCTGGCGAGGGTGGAGGGTGTGGGGTTGGCCCCGATCGTCGATCACAATCCAGTGTTTTTTACCTTCTGGACGATCGGCAACGGCGAGGCGGCGCTCTCCATTTAAACGAAATTCGACTAGGGTGCCCTTCTCCATCGAAGTCTATTCACTATGGGGGTTAAAGTGTCAACTGCAATCTGGGTGCCTGATATCGGCGAAAGCGTTTCACACCCTACACCTTAACACCCCACGAATTACCCTTCTTGATTGATGAAGGGAAGTAACGCAACAATTCTGGCTCTCTTGATCGCGGTGGTCAGATTGCGCTGCTGCTTGGCGGTCAGGCCAGTGATCCGACGGGGAAGGATCTTGCCTCGTTCGGTGATGAATTTACGCAATAAATCGACATCTTTGTAGTCGATCGGTTCTTCGGGCTTGAGGGGTGAAACGCGGCGACGGTAATAGCTCATAGGAATCCTAAAGGTAAGGGTGGTCAGTGGTCAGTAGCCAAACGTGACTACGGGCAAAAAGTTACCAGCTTGTTGCTAACGGCAGTCTATTTGATTTCTTTGTGGTCGGTGTGCTTGTTGCAGTGGGGGCAAAACTTTTTGAGTTCTAGGCGGGCGGTGGTGTTGCGACGGTTCTTCATGGTGGTGTAACGGGAGACACCGGGAGAACGTTTGTCAGAATTGGTGCGACATTCGGTACATTCCAGCGTAATGATGATTCTTACGCCCTTATTCTTAGCCATAGTGGACAGCCCAGATGGAGAAATTTGATTTAGACACGAAGGTCTATTATCACATACGGTGACGGACTTGGACAATCAGACGTTTAAGGGGATTTCTAGCTAAGAAGTTACTAATCTCGAAAAGCCCCCTAAATCTCGCAATTCTGGGGGACTTTGAGTTTCAAAAGCCCTCTGGCTTTGTTCAAGATTCCTTGAGTTAGGAGAGGGTTTTGCGGCGATCGGGTTCCCTGGGGTGCGATCGGTCTTCTTGGATGGGGTCGAAGACGACGCAGAATTCTGATTGGGGTTCGAGTCGTTGGAGGGCGCGGCAATAATGGTCGGCATTGGAGGGGGATCGGTGACGGGCAAGGGTAATGCGTTGCATGTTTGGCAGCAGGCGCATCACGGCCCAAGGCTCTAGGCGTTGTTTGTAGTGCATAATAATGACGTTCCATGACAAGTGGATCTGTGAGCCAGTCCGAAGGCTTTTCCAGGGCGCGGACTGGTTCTTAACAGGGGGTGAACTCGATGAATCTTTTCGCTTCGGTTACAGATCTTGGAAGCCCCCTAAATCCCCCACAAGTGAGGGACTTTGAGCCGGAAATCTTAGATTGAAGTCCCCCAGAATTGGGGGGTTGGGGGGCTGAAGGGCTGAACAACGAAGCGAAAAAACTGTCGAATTCACGTTAACAAAGGGTGGATAACAGTAGCGTCAACTGACAACAGTCTATCTTTGATGAAGTCATTTGACAACATTATTTAGTCAAAAGGCTCTGTCACAGTTCAGCGAATGGGAAAAGCAGGGAATGCCCTCAGACAAGTGCTAACGACCTATGGGATTAGCCAGAATCAACTTGCAATCACGATGGGAATTCATCGCGGTGTGATGAGTCGTTGGGTCAGTGAAGACAGAGATCCGTTGGCAGAAGCTTTGTTTGAGATCTATCGGGCGTTGCGAAGGCTAAATCCGGCGGCTGCTGAGGAATTTATTCGCCTGTTTCTTGAAGATGCACGGAATGATGAGAGTTAACCAGGGAACGAACTCTACGGAAATCGAAGCTACTGCCTTCTGAATTCAGCCGATCGCACTTCAAACAGGAACAATTGCACCTCAAACAGGAACGATCGCACTTTTAATAGGAACGATCGCACTCAGAACTCAAATAATCGTGTTCGGAACTCAAATAATCGTGTTCGGAACTCAAATACTCGCGTTCGGAACTCAAACGATCGCACTCAGAACTCAAGCGATCGCACTCAGAACTCAAATAATCGTGTTCGGAACTCAAATAATCGTCTTTAGAACTCAAACGATCGCACTCAGAACTCAAATACTCGTGTTCGGAACTCAAACGATCGCGTTTTACGCTCAAAGCAAGCGGAAATCTAGCCGATCGCTCATTCCGTAAATTACGCTGGTGGTGTCGCGATCGTCACCCAACACTTTTATGACAGGATTAGAACCCCTCTGGATCGAAGCTGCAAAAGGTCTATCAGGTTTAGCCATCAAAACGTTGGGAGAAATGGCGAATAAGCGGTTAGACGAGCCGTTTCAGCAAGCGGTTTACAACTTTTTTGGCAAATACATTCAGAACTATCTCGATCGCCACGGCATTTTGAGAGTGTTGGGGATGCCGGAACCTGTGCGATTGCAGGATATTTATACTGAAGTGCAGTTTTTGGGAGAGGATGGGCGGCGGTGGTATCTGTCGATCGGCAATTTGGAGGAAGCGTATCGATCAGACGATCGACGGTTTCAAGCAAAAACACCGCAGAAGCAGGACGGAATGCAAGCCGCAAACGATCAGCAATATCTGATGGTGTTGGGACAACCGGGAGCGGGAAAATCGACCTTTCTGCGGCGAGTTGGCTTAGAAGCGCTGATGGGTCACGAAGGAAACTATCGGCATGACTGTATTCCGGTGTTTGTGGAACTGAAACGATTTAACACTGGGGAGATTAACGTCGAGAAAGCGATCGCTCAGGAATTAGAAAATTGTAGATTTCCCGATGCAGAAGGCTCTACCAAAAAGCTTTTAGCTCAAGGTAAGCTCTTGATTTTGCTGGATGGCTTAGATGAAGTACCAACTGCACACTTAGATCACGCAATTACGCAGATTCAAGATTTTGTCGATCGACACAAACAAAATCGCTTCATTGCCTCTTGCCGAACGGCCGCCTATCACAGTCGATTTCGCCAGTTCAAAGATGTGGAGATGGCGGATTTTGACGATGTTCAGATTCAGCAGTTCATTACCAACTGGTTTCAGAGCGAACAGGACAAGCAATTTGGCATAGCCGAGAAGTGTTGGGAGCGATTGCAGGAGCCTGAATACTCAGCCACCAAGGAACTTGCTCAAACGCCGCTGTTGTTGACCCTGTTGTGTCTCGTTTTCGACGACTCGCAAGCCTTTCCCAAGAATAGGGCTGTTCTCTATGGCGATGCGCTAGATGTTTTGCTAAAGAAGTGGGCAGCCGAAAAGCGCATTCAACGCGATCCGATCTACAAAGATTTGAGCGTGGCACTCGAAGAAATGATGTTGGGAGAGATTGCTTATGCGGGGTTTGTGAACGATCGCCTTTTCTTCTCCAGACGTGAAGTCGTTCAGCAAATTTGTACATTTCTAGAGAGCAATCTCAACGCGCCAAAACACTTAGATGGCAAAGAAGTCTTAAAAGCAATCCAAATTCAGCAGGGAATCTTAGTCGAACGCGCCGCAGATGTCCTATCGTTTTCCCACCTCACCATTCAGGAGTATCTCGTCGCTCAACACATTGCAGACCATAACTTGATTGAGGAATTGGTTGTAGGAAATATTGCAGAAAGACGCTGGCGAGAAGTCTTTCAACTGGTAGCAGGGCTGATGCGAGGCGGAGCAGATGACCTGTTGCTGCGAATGGAAGTAGAAACTCAGAAATACCTCAACACTGACAAACTAAAAAGCATTGTGAATTGGGCAGAACAAATAACGGCTGGCTCTGAAGGTGACTTTAAACCTGCTGCTAAGAGAGCGATCACTATTTTTCTCAACCGCGCCCTCGACCGCGCCCTCGACTTCGACCTCGACCCCACCCTTCTTTTTGCCCTTGACCTCGCCCACTTCCTTGACCTCACCTTCAGTAACAACGACCGCATCATCCTCATCCCTGATTGTGCCTTCGCTCACAAATTTGAAAGACTAAAAAGTTTTAGATCCGTAGATTTTGCAGCCTTGATTTCGCAATTGGAAGCTTTAGAAACTCAGGCTCCTGATGATAGCGAACCCGATGAAATCCGCCGAGCATTTACAGACCGGATTCTGCAAACCTGGTACACCAATCTCAACCTTAATCCTGAATGGATTAATTTATCTGGTGAGGAAGTCGAATCTCTCAATAATTACCTCTACGCCAACAAACTTCTCATCCGCTGTAAAGAGACCGCTGCGCGAGTGTCACCCAAAACCTGGGAAGGCATCGAATCCCGAATGCTCACCATGAGAGCGTGATCGCCGTTCAGCAGCAGTATCCTAAAGAAAACCCTGATCATTGCAAAGCTTATGACTGTACACGAGCAAGCGATCGACAAACTTCGTCAACTGCCAGATGCGCTGGCGATCGAAGTCAGCGACTTCATTGACTTTCTACTCACAAAACACCCTCAAAACGAGACAGCCCTCCCGTCTCCAGAATCATTAGAAACCGTTGAATCAGACTTCTCTGACTATCTAAAAAACCTGGAAGACTATGAAGACCGTCTAGCGTGTGGAGAAATCCAGTGGTAACGGTGACACGAGGCGACGTGGTTTTATGTGACCTCAACCCTGTAATCGGGACAGAACAAGCCGGAATTCGGCCTGCTGTCATTGTGCAAATCGATCGAGCCAATGCCGTCAGTCCCCACACAATTATTGCGCCCTTCACCTCTAAAATTCGTCGCTCTTTATTGCCCTCTCATGTCTTCGTTCCCGCAGGCATTGGCGGACTCAGCCAGAATTCCGTGATTTTATGCGAACAGATTCGAGCGATCGACAAATCTAGAATCATTCGAGTGCTTGGTCATCTCGATGCTTCTCATCTTGAGCAATTAGGAGTCGCCTTATCAACAATTTTGGGTCTAACGGCAGAAGATGAATAACTCTCTTGCACTGGAAAAGAAGACGGGTGAAGATAAGCCATGAAAGACTATCACATCAACATCTTCTACCGTGAAGAAGACGAAGGGTATATTGCCGACATTCCCGACCTGAAATACTGTTCCGCCTTTGGTGAAACCGTTGAAGAAGCCGTTCACGAAGTCTTGATAGCAAAAGCAGCTTGGCTAGAAACAGCGAAAGCAGAAGGCAAACCCATTCCCACCCCAAAATATCGCCCTGCCATCTATCAAATTGCATCCTGACTCATGTCAAGCCACTGATTGATAAGCTAGCGACTTCACTAATCTACTCAAGCTGAGACGTAATTTATGGCAATGAAGTTAGAGAGCGTGGTTCCGTTTGGGCGACCCCTTGCGGGTAACTCGAAGAGATCGCTCGATGAGTACATTCAAATGTTTGATCTGACAGAAGCTGACCTCCAGAAATCAATTTTAGGGGTGGGAGATGGGCCAGCCAGTTTCAATGCAGAAGGGACGCGGCGAGGCTATCAAATTCAGTCGATCGATCCGCTTTACGCATTTACAGCAACCGAAATTAAAAGCCGATTTGATGCGGTTGTAGACAACATTATTCAACAGGTCAAGAACACGCCTGATGATTGGGTCTGGAGTTATCACAGTTCGGTCGAGCAGCTTAAAAGCAGCCGTGAACGATCGATTGAACTTTTTTGCGCCGATTATGATCAAGGCAAAGCAGAAGGACGATATACGATCGCAGCGTTACCCACTCTGAAATACCGGGACGACGACTATGATCTGGGGCTTTGTTCTCACTTCCTGTTTTTGTACTCTGACCAATTGGACGAGCGATTTCATCTAGAAGGCATCTGCGAAATGCTGAGAGTTTGCAAAGAAGTGAGAATTTTCCCGCTATTGACGCTAGGGCTGAAACCGTCTCAACATCTAGCGGCGATCGTTCAAATGCTAGAAGCCAAAGGGCACACCTGCGAAATTCAAACTGTGCCTTATGAGTTGCAGCGAGGCGGCAATAAAATGCTAAAGGTGATGAGATAGCCTGTATCTTCACAATAGGTTGATCAGTAGGTTGATCAGTAGGTTGATCAGCGAATTCGCCGTTCTAAAAATTCCTTGTGCCTTAACTTATGTTGCCCGCCAAACAAGCTGAAGAATTGATTTTGGGTTTAGTTCAGCCTTTTGAGCGCGATCGCCACTCTGAAACTGTCCCTTTAGAAGCCTCTTTACAGCGTATTCTGGCAGCGGATGTGACGAGTCATCTCGATTTTCCCCACTGGGACAACTCTGCAATGGATGGCTATGCAGTGCGCTTTGAGGATGTGAAAGCTAGTAGTACCGAGAAGCCAGCTAGTCTGAAAATCATTGAAGAAATTCCAGCAGGACATCAGCCCCAGAAAACCGTTCAGTCAGGACAAGCCGCACGAATTCTGACGGGATCAGTGATGCCTCAAGGGGCAGATACGATCGTCATCCAGGAAGAAACGAGACGAGAAGGAGAACAAATCCTAATCCTCAAACCGCCCTCCGAACCACAGGCCTTTGTCAGGCATCGGGGGGCATTTTATCGATCGCAGACTCCCCTCTTACCCGCAGGTTTGCGCTTGCACGCCCCCGAAATTGCCGTTTTAGCTGCCGCTCAATGTACTCAGGTGTCGGTGTTTCGTCGTCCGCGAGTGGCTATCTTATCGACGGGCAGCGAATTGGTTATACCGAGTCAGCCTTTGCAGCCGGGGCAGATCGTAGACTCCAATCAGTATGCACTCGCCGCCTTGATCACTCAGATGGGCGCAGAAGCGCTGCCGTTGGGAATTGTGCCCGATCGTCCCGATGATCTCAAAGACGCGATCGCTCATGCCCTTTCGACTGCGGATGTCGTTCTCTCGTCGGGAGGCGTTTCGGTGGGGGATTATGATTACGTCGATCGCATCCTGGCAGAATTGGGCGCAGAAATTCATATTCGATCCGTCGCCGTCAAACCGGGTAAACCGTTGACTTTCGCCACTCTTGAGAATTCAGAATCTCAACTCAAAACGTTCTATTTCGGACTTCCTGGCAATCCCGTTTCCGCGCTGGTGACTTTTTGGCGATTTGTGCAGCCTGCGATTCGCAAACTGTCAGGAGTCACTCAGGGATGGGAGCCAATCTTTGTCAAGGCAAAAACAAGCCAGGAGCTACGATCGGACGGCAAGCGAGAGTCTTATTTGTGGGGGCAGTTGCAGTTGAGGGATGGGGAGTATGAATTTGCGATCGCGCCTGGTAGCCACAGTTCGGGTAACCTGATCAACCTGGCTGGAACCAACTGTCTTGGCATGATTCCAATCGGACAAACCCACGTCTCACCCGGAGAAACGATCCAGGTTCTGCAAATCAGCGCCCTTTAACAGGGATCACTTAGGAGGTCTCCGGCGTTGCAGAAACTCAGGAATATCTAAACCCGGCGGCTTACCTTTCGGTTCTGAAGGAGCCGTAGAAGGTGTGGGATTGATGGGCGCAGGGCGCTTGGGTAAGACAGAGGGTTTTGCCTGCGCTTGTTGCTGTTGAGTTTCGGGCGAAAATCCAGTTGCAATCACGGTAATCCGCACTTCACCCTGAAGCCGTTCGTCAATTACCGCACCAAAAATAATGTTGGCATTGGGATCGACAACTTCGTAGATGATTTCTGCGGCAGCATTCACCTCGTGCAGCGTCAGATCAGACCCGCCCGTAATGTTAAAGACGACTCCTCTCGCGCCATCGATCGACGCTTCTAGCAAAGGAGAAGAAATGGCGGCGATCGCTGCTTCTCTGGCCCGCGATTTGCCCGACCCAATGCCAATCCCCATCAGGGCTGACCCCGCATCCGCCATCACCGCTCGCACATCGGCAAAATCGACGTTGACCAAACCGGGAATCGTAATAATGTCAGAAATGCCCTGCACGCCCTGACGCAAAATGTCATCCGCCGTTCTAAATGCTTCCTGGACGGGGGTTTGCTCAGAGATTACCGTCAGCAGTTTGTCATTAGGAATGATAATCAGCGTATCGACTCGACTTTGCAGCGCAGCGATGCCTTCTTCGGCCTGACCTGTGCGCCGCCGACCCTCAAAGGTGAAAGGACGAGTCACCACTCCGACCGTCAGGGCCCCTAATTCTTTGGCGACTTCGGCAACGATCGGGGCGGCTCCCGTCCCAGTTCCCCCACCCATGCCAGCGGTGATAAAGACCAAATCGGCATGTTCGAGCGCCGTGGCAATTTCATCGCGAGATTCTTCGGCGGCTTTTTGCCCGATCGCCGGATTTCCGCCTGCGCCCAATCCTCTTGTCAGCTTTTGACCCACCTGTAATCGCTTAGGGGCTGCTGCCTGAGCCAGCGCTTGAGCATCGGTATTGACCGTCCAAAACTCGACCCCTGAGACATCGCTGGCGATCATTCGGTTGACCGCATTGCCCCCGCCCCCGCCAACGCCAATCACCTTGATCTTCGCAATACTTCCTGGCACGATATCACCACTCCTTAAATCTTCTCCAGGCATTCCTTTGAGACTGGAATTCTGGCTTAGATAGAGACTGGAGTTCCCAAACGAGTTTGAGTTGTCTGCGATCGACGAAAAGCCAGATTGTCCTTCGGCATGGGAATTTTCGTAGCCCTGCTCCAGGCTGCTATCGAGCGTCATTGGAACGGTATTTGACTCATTGTTAAGCGTCATTGGAATGTACGGGCGATGATTTATGAACAAAAAACCAGTCCTAGAAAAACTCTAGATCGCTGGGATAATCTAACTTGAGAAACCAACGATATTGCCATAGTTATAAAAGCAAAAGCGTATTGGTGGTGACAGGCTCAAGTTACGTTTTGTAGTGATAGATTTGCAAATTTTCGCACAGTTTTTCGCATAGTATTCGCGTGATGAGTATTCGCATGGTGAATGCCCTAGGGGGTACTTAATTTTACAGGACTTTTTGGCGTAATCATTTGAACAGAGGGGGATTCTGGATTTCTCAAATCAATGTAAGCAATCTGGTTGAGGTTGACGCGGCTGGATAATCGTCGCAGGCGATCGAGCGCTTTAAGCTGACTTGTAAAGTTTGCACCATAGAGTCCACAGTGGACGGTTCCTAATTCTGTCTTAAGAATCAAATTGTTGGGGTCGTCCAGATTGACTTCAAGAACTTTGACAGAACTGCGACGAATCGCCTGATAAAGCTGTGACCAACTGGCACGATATTGACTGAGCTTTCCCGTCACTTTTAGCGTGGGGAGTTTTAGGCTTTGATTGAGAGAAGTATAGCTTTCTAAGGGAATCCAGATGCCGTTTTCATCTAATAATCCAGGCTGATCCGGGTCGGTAGTTTTGGTGGCCCCGGCTTGAGGAAGGGCAACCGCAACCGGAGTCCGCTCCTGAATTCTCACAGTGAGACTGGGTGGAAACAGTTGGCGATCGACGGTCGCTTCGGCAATGGGAGCTTTGGCTTTGAGCGCATTCGAGACGGCCTGAGGCTGAATTTTTAGAAGAGATTGAGGATAGGCGATCGGCAGCAGAGTGCGAATAGTTTGTGCAGAAATAAATTGATTGCCCTTGATTGTAACCTGTTCAGGTTTGCGAATGACCCAGGCAGGCAAAGTCGCCGCCCAAACCGTCCCGGTAGCCAGCCCAAAAACAGCAAGACTGCGCCAACTGGCCTGAAAAAATCTCACACGTCTCTGGCGGCGTAGTTTTTGCCGTCGTTGGCTCAACTCAGTCTGGGAAACGGGGGCAATGCTGGTCATCCTGGCTCACTCACAAACTGGGTTCGGCAGACGGAATTACTTTGAAAAGATTATTTTTGAAGGAATATTTATGCAGAAATGCTTTTGCAGAAGTCCTCAACAGGGGTTGAAATGGCAAACTGCTAGGACTCGCGACTTCTCTCGGCTCCATCAATCCTTGAGAAAAAGCCTTGAGAAAAGGGAGGTTGAAAGCTTTGAATCGCGCCGATCAAGATAGACGACGATTACCGAAATTGAGCGGAAAGCCCCTCGCCTTTGGGCATGGGGATGGATAGCGACGGCGCGGTAGCGCCAATCTCTCACGACAAGGAGCGCAGAAATTCACGTACAACGTCTGTCTTGGTTCGCTTTGACTTTTTAGCATAGCGCTCAAGCTTTTTCATTTCCTCCTCGGAGACTCTAACGTGAAGTTGTTTTTCAGTCATGCTGTGTACTCAGGTGGTACACTCATTCTAGTGGCAAGGTAATCAACCACTTAAAAAACCTGGTTGTCGAAAGACACGCTGCACCTTGACAATTAAATCTATGCGGTTCTACTGCATTGTTCTAGTTCCCTCCTCGCAGTCGGTAAAAGATTTAGAGGAGCTAGACGACCAGCCTTTTGAAGCGAATTTGCTTCAGAATTAAACAGGACTCGCACTCCTGCGAATAGGGTAGGGCATACCCGAATTAACGCTTGGGGAGAATCCCACCTCTGGGCTAGAGACTGCAAGGAATCTAGGTTAAGTGGTTTCGTTGAGCCAAGAATTCCCTCGCCTTTAGGCATGGGGAGTGTCAATCTAGGCGACTTTTGTCCAGGCAGAAAGGCAACTTTGAACCGATCGTTGATTTCTGGGTGCCATCTCAAAAGCCCGAATCCGTCTTTTCATTTAATCACTCATTGCTGATTCTGGACTTGCCTCTTTGAGAAAGTTTGTCCGAGTCTACGTCGTCGATTCTTGCAATAGGGTAACGACTCGTTCGCCAAATTCAGGATCAACATTCGCTAAACCCAGCAATTGCAGATACTCCTGGCGAGACAGACCCGCCTTTTCGATGTCGGCGATCGCTTCCGCTTCGATATCTCGTTGAATTCGCAAAGATTCTGACTCGGTTTCTGCACCCTGTAGCTCTCCTTCGCGGCGATCGATGAGAGAAACGACCTGCAAATAGGCGCTGATGAACTGGTTGACCTTCTCAGAAGGAATGCTGGTTGCGTCCAGTCCGGCAGGCTTGGGGGGCGAAGAGTTGGGAGCCAAAACTTCGGGTGTGACAGGCATAGAACCGTCAGCAAGAGCGGGAAAATCCAACAGGAAGCAGGCAAAGAGCAAGAGAAGGAAATGAATCAGCGATCGCATCCCAATTTTTCCAGGTGAAGCGCCTCGATTTTAACGTGAATTCGATTTCTTCGAGTTACCCAAAAGGGGTCGAGTTCTCTGGAACTTTAACCGCAGATTTTCGGCTTCAAGTCCTCCACTAATGAGGATTTATTGGAGTTTCCAGATCTGAGGCTGTGGCGAAAAATTCTGGAGAGTTTAGGCGATTTTAGGACGCTTCTCCGGCAAATCGGAGCCGATCGGTCATCTTTAAAGTGCCAGGGGTAAAGTAGTCAGTTGTCCAGCGATCGTCTGGGGTCAGCATCGGAGGCTTGATTGTTTTGCCCTCGGACTCTAGACCGCGCAGCCGAAAACGAAATCGATAGTGGTCATAGAGCCGCATCAGTTCGCAGCCATAGCAGTCGGCGACATCAACATTGCCCTGCACAATTAAGAAATTTTCGTCATTGCCCTGAGAAGCGTTGGAAGAAAAATTGTGAGAGCCGCTAACGATCGTCGGCTGGTCTGAGGTGAAATCGACAATAATCAGCTTGGTGTGAATCAAAATATTGCCTTTTTGCCCTTGAGTAGACTCTTTGAGAAACCCTTCTAATCCCTCATTGAGCATGGCGGTGGCAGTGAATTCGGCAGTGCGATCGGCGTGAAATCCTGAAATTTTTGAGCGACTATTCTGCAAGCCGTAGCGCAAGATTGGATCGTTGGGTTCGCCTAAGAAGGACTGCTCTAACGGGTCAAATAAATCGAATGCCGTACAGAATAAAACGTCGCGATCGGCGGCTTTAACCAGATCGACAAAGGCTTGCAAATCTTTTTTACCTGTCCGAGGAGAAAAGCCAGCAAAGAGCGAATGGTTTGTCTCGATCGAATTACTTTGATTGATGTATCGGCGCGTTGCCGTAGGCTTGTCTCCGCGAAATAGCCCTTCAAATAAGTCGAGATAGGATTGGGCAGTGTCCGATCGATTGACGATATGAACGACGTTTGCCTGACGATAAATGCCATTTTCGGTGAAGTTGGTTGACCCACACAAGACGGCTTGACCCCTGCGGTTTTCTGACTCAATGCGACTGAGAACGATGAACTTGTGGTGACAAATGTTGTGAGTGACTCTAGCCCGTTTTGCTGCGTCGGGTAAAGTTTCCAAGTTTTTGGCGTTGAGTTCGGTTTGCTCGTCGTCAGGCTTTGCGTGGTAGACAACTCGCACCTTTACGCCTCTTTTGTGGGCCGCCGCGATCGCTTGCACAATTTCAGAAAGCTCGTATTCGTAGATAGCAACGTCGATCGCCCAGGTTTCATCGATCGCTCGATTAATAAACCCAATAATTTGCTCCAACACGCCTCGACTCAACCAATCTAGCGCTTCGGGAGGCAGGGGCGGACGAGGTTTTTTGGCTTTGCGGGCGGCTTCTAAATCCGCTTCAACTTGAGGAAATTTGCGACAAAAGGCTTGACTAGCGGCGGCGGCTCGATTGAATAAAATACAGTGATCCCCGTTTAGAGAACTGGCCGTCTTGACGCGCACTGACAGCCCTGCTTCGACTTTGAGCTTTTCGGGGTCGCCGTAAACAGGATGCACAATATACTCGTAAGTCGTGTCTGCATACACTCGATAGTCTGACCAGCGAAACTTTTGAATCGGAGCACGATTGCTGGGGAGCAGTTGCCCAGGACGAATCTGCATGTGGGGAAAGGGCAGCATTCCCGTTAGCCATTCTTTCTTGCCCGATCGCCCATCGACCCGCTCGATCGCAAACCCCAACAGACCTTTTCGCTGCTCAGGGGTGACACTCATTGCCAAAATGACTCCTGTCGTCCCGGCGTAGGCTTTGACTGAAATTCCATCTTTGCGGGTAGTTTGACGCATGGGGCACCGTGGGGATTATTTTCTCTAACCCACAAATACACCGTCTGCCTGAAACATTACCTGAATTGCTTAAAGGAACTTTACCCAACCAAACCCGATCGCAGGGCCCGCACTGCCGCCTGAGTTCGATCATCCGCGCAAAGCTTATTCAAAATGTTGCGAACGTGGGTTTTGACCGTCCCAACTGTGATGTAAAGTTTCTCAGCGATCGTCGCGTTGCTGCATCCATCCACAATTAGCTGCAAGACTTCTAACTCTCGCTCAGTCAGCGGATAAGCTTCGATAATCTGGTTGTATTCAGGCTCCGCAGCGCTGATCATCACCGTGTTTTCCACCGTTGCGCCGTTGCCGTCCTGGGTATCGCGAGTTTGCCGCAAAACAACACGGGCGATCGCCGGATCGATCCAGGAGTTGCCTTCTTGGGTGACGCGCAGCGCTTCGACGAGTTGATCGAGGCTGACATCTTTCATACAGTAAGAGTCTGCCCCCGCCGCAAACGCCGCCAAAACCACATCTTCGTTGTCTTGCAGCGTCAGAATCAGCACCTTGGTGTAGGGTTCATCTTCCAGCGTTTGTGACTGACGAAATCGCCGCGTTAGCTCAATGCCATCAATGTCAGGTAAGCCAATATCGACGATCGCCACATCGGGTTTGGCGTTGGTTAATAACTTGAGACCTTCTGTGCCGTTTGCGGCTTCGCCCACCACCTTAAAGCCAGGACGCTGTTGTAAAGCAGTTCTCATGCCAACCCGTGTCAGGTCGTGATCTTCAATAAGAGTAATGCGAATGTCATGATCCATTGGAAATCAGCTCCCACAGTTTTTAGAAAATAGCAAAACATGAAAAATAAAAGAGTTGCAATTGTGCAATCTATTGAGGTGGCTATCCTACCTTTTTTAGGATGGCACCCGGTGAGATGACACTTCTTGATGAATCACACGAGTCGAGATTAGAAATTCAGAAGCGAAATACCTGAGACTTTGACAATCGCAATCATCCGGATCTATTTAATAGCATAGGCACAACTAATAGATACGTACGTATGACCTCTGAGATATTCCTTTAGGCAGAAATTTATCAAACTTGTGTCCTCTTGGCGATCTGATTAAGACTCGGTGGTGCTAGACACAAATCAATGTAATTATTTCTCAGCCCTACGTGAGAAGCCAACAGTAACATCTATCTCAGGAGAGGACGAAACCAGCAAGCGGCAGAGGATTATTGACTCAATCACTGGCGTTCTCCCTTCAGTAACTAAATTACTCCCTGAGATTAATAGACACCCTTTGCCCAATCCTGCTTAATAGAAACGACCTGTCCAGAAGCTTGATTTAGAGTGATGTCTCAAGCAGAGTTTCAAGCAGAAAATAGATCTTCTCATTCCGTAATCGGAGACCCCAAAGAACGGTTTCGATCGCCCGTGTTAGCGACTCCTCTCATCGTCTGGAATACCGATCCCGAAGGACGGGTGGTTACGCCGATGCCTGCCTGGAGCGCCTACACCGGACAAACTGAAGCAGAAATTCTTGGCTGGGGTTGGATTCAAGCAGTGCATCCTGACGATCGTGAACTCGTGGCCCAAGTTTGGACTCAGGCTCTCAAAGATCGCATTCTCTATGAGGTGGAATATCGACTACGAGGCGCAGACGGCATTTATCGGGACTTTGCGGTGCGCGGAATTCCAGCGATCAACGAAGATGGCAGCCTGCGGGAATGGGTAGGAGCCTGTCTCGATATCAGCGATCGCAAGCGCATGGAGGCAGAACAAGCCAAAACTCATGCAGCCCTTCAAGAAAGTGAAGATCGGTTTCGCAAGATGGCTGACACTGCGCCCGTTTTGCTTTGGGTTGCGGGAACTGATGCGCTGTGCAATTTCTTTAATCAAAGCTGGCTGGACTTTACCGGACGATCGCTCGATCAAGAAATCGGCAACGGTTGGCTAGAAGGCGTGCATCCTGACGATCGCTCTGACGTTGAGCAAACCTATCAGGCAGCATTTGAGGCGAGACAGTCATTTGAAATGGAGTATCGGCTGCGGCGATCGGATGGAGAGTATCGGGATCTGCTCGATCGGGGCGTTCCTCGATTTTTGGGCGATGGTGAATTTGCGGGCTACATCGGGTCTTGTATCGACATCACAGCCCGCAAGCAGGCAGAAATCAGCCTTGCGACACGGGCCGAAGAATTGGCGCAAACGACCACAATTTTGGCCCACACGGCTGCCATTCTAGAAAAGCGCAATCAAGAATTAGATCAGTTTGCCTACGTCGTTTCCCACGATCTCAAAGCGCCCCTGAGAGCCATTTCTAGCCTTTCGCAGTGGATCGAGGAAGACTTAGAAGCGGTGCTAACGGATGAAACGCGCCATCAAATGGGCTTGTTGCGAGGGCGAGTACACCGGATGGAAGGTCTGATTGATGGCTTACTACAATACTCACGAGTCGGACGCGCCCCCCTCAACCCGGAAGTGGTTTCTGTCAAAGACTTACTCAATGGCATTCTCGATCTGATTGCCCCGCCGCCCAACTTCAATCTTCAGATCGGGCCCATGCCTACTTTGAGAACCGATCGCCTCGGACTTGAGCAAGTGTTTGCCAACCTGATCAGCAATGCGATCAAACATCACGGTAAACCGATCGGACAGGTGAAAATCGAGGCGATCGACCAGGGCAAGTTTTACGAATTCACGGTGCAGGATGATGGTGTGGGCATCGCGCCTCAGTTCCACGAGAAGATATTTGTAATCTTTCAAACATTGCAGGCTCGCGACAAAGCGGAAAACACGGGGATCGGTCTCTCTTTAGTTAAAAAGATTGTGGAGAGTCAAGGAGGGCACATCTCGCTGGAGTCAGAAGTCGGCAAGGGGGCAACGTTTCGCTTTACTTGGCTCAAGACTTTACCAAGCTAACTCCTTGTTAAGTTGTGTAATCTTCTTGACAACCTGGTTTAACAGTTACCGCTAAACCTCTACCCTCTAATCTTTCTAACGCCTTTCTAACGAGTGATCCCAAATTCTATACAAATTGTGAAGATAGAGATCGAAGGCTCAATATGTTAGAAGAAAAAATGTTAAACATCCTGCTGGTCGATGATGACGAGGTGGATGTCATGAACGTTCAACGAGCGTTTAAGAAACATAACATCACCAATCCTCTGTTTGTTGCCAATAATGGGTTTGAAGCCTTGGACATGCTGCGAGGAGATCCGCCCACCGTTCCTCCTCATCGCCGACTCATTTTGCTTGATTTGAACATGCCAAAGATGGGCGGCATTGAATTTTTGCGCGAACTGAGAGCCGACGATCGCCTCAAAAGTACCCCCGTCATCGTCCTGACGACATCCAACGAAGATAACGATAAAGTAGAGGCGTATAACCTCAATGTGGCGGGTTACATTCTCAAACCTGTGACGTTTTCTCGATTTTTGGAGTCGATGGCCGCGCTTAACAAGTATTGGATGCTCTGTGAAATGCCTTAGAAGAAATGCCTTGAAAGCAGTTAGCTGTTAGCGACGATCGCTCAACTTCAAAAGCCTGAAAAGTCGATCGTGCTGAACTCAGTTAATCGCTAATTGCCCCTTGTTACCTGTTGCCTGCTATGAATGAGACGCTCAAAATCCTGATTGTTGATGACGACAGCATTGATCGTCTGTCAGTTCAGAGATCGCTGCGGGCGGCGGACATTCCCCAAGCGATCGAGGTCGATAGTTATGAGGCAGCAATTGCACAATTACAACAAGAAGACTTTGACTGTGTACTGCTAGATTATCAGTTGCCCGATGGCGATGGATTGAGTCTGGTACAGCAGATTCGACAACAAAAGATTGCGATCGCGCTGATTGTACTCACAGGTCAAGGAGACGAACAGCTTGCTGTGGAATTGATGAAGGCAGGCGCAAATGATTATCTGTCTAAAAATGCACTTTCATCCGATACTTTGGCGCGAAGTTTGCGAAGTGCTGTTCGGGTCAATCGGGCCGAACTTCAAGCAGCCCAAGCCACCCAAAAACTTAGAGAAAGTGAAGAACGCTATCGACTAGTTTTAGAAGGGTCAAACGATGGAATTTGGGATTGGTACATTTACCAAAACGAGGTTTTTTGTAACGATCGTCTTTTTGAAATTGTCGGAATATCACGAGAAGAATTAGGAGCCGCTCAAAGCGCTTTTTTTCGGCTAATTCATCCTGAAGATCAAGATCAAGTGCTGCGAGCGATCGTGGCTCATTTAGAACAGGGTACTCCCTTTGATGTTGAGTTTCGCTTACAGCATTCTTCGGGCAGCTATCTTTATTGCACCTCGCGCGGCAAGGCCCAAAAGGATGGATCAAGCAGAATTTTTCGCATGTCGGGGATCATCAGCGACATTACTCAACGCAAGCAAGCCGAAGAAAAGATTATTCAACTCAATCGAGATTTACAACATCGCGTTACCGAACTGCAAACGCTGCTGGATGTCATTCCGATCGGCATTGGAATTGCAGACGATCCCACTTGTCAAAAGATTAAAGTTAATGCAAATTTGAGCCAACAATTAGGAATTTCGCCTCAACAAAACGCTTCAAAAAGTCAGCCAGATGGCGATCAATTGCCCTATAAAATTTTGCAAAATGGTCGAGAATTGTTGCCACTTGAATTGCCAATGCAGCGGGCGGCGATGACTGGAATTCCACTCTCTGGCTTAGAACTTGATCTCGTTCAATCAAACGGCAAGATAACCAAAATCCTTTCAGAAGTCGCTCCTTTATTTGACGAGTATGGCAATTCAAGAGGCTGTGTGGGGGCCTTTGTGGATATTACCGATCGCAAACGTGTTGAGGAATCCCAGCGTTTTTTGGCCGATGCCAGCATTTTGCTTGCCAGTTCGCTGGATGCCGCCACAATTCTCAAAAATCTGGCCCAGCTTGCGGTTCCTTATCTGGCTGACTGGTGCATAATTCACACCATTCAAAACGAACAGCCTCACCTGGCTGCGCTCTATCACACTGATCCTGAGAAGATTGTTGCGTTTCGGGAGTTTAGGCAGCGCTACCCGATCGACTTTAACTCTACTGACAGCATTCCTGAAGTGTTGAGAACGGGGCGATCCAGCTTTCATCCCGAAATTTCTGACACTTATCTCAAAAGCCTGGCCCAAGACACCGAGCATTATGATCTGCTGCGAACCTTTGGGTTTGAGTCGGTGATGGTGGTGCCGCTGTTAATGAGACAGCAAATTTTGGGAGCGATTACCTTTTCTGCGGCTGAGTCCCGCCGTTATACCGAGTCTGATCTAGCGCTTGCCGAAGATTTAGCCCGCCGGGCCGCGCTCGCCATCGAAAATGCCCGTCTCTATCAAGCGACCCAAAGTGCCGAACAAAGTCTCAGACAAGCGATCGTCGTCCTCAACGAGCAACAACAACAACTGCGAACGCTCCAGCAGCTTACCGATTTGCTCAATCAGCGTCTGACCAATCTGCCTGGACTCCTGCAAGTCATGATCGATGCGGTCTGTGAAGCGATCCCCGGTGCCAAATTTGGCTTAATTGTCCTGCAAAATGCTCAAACTCAACAGCTAGAGTTGACCGCCACCACAGGACTCGATCGCAACGAGTTTCCGATCAACGAAGCCTTCCAACCCGGCGAGGGACTCTTAGGACACGTCTTCCTCACCGGAGAAACCCACGTCATTCACCCAACCCTTGACTCCGCCCACTCCTCCCTCCTCCCTCCTCCCTCCTCCTTCCTCCCCGCTTCTCTCTGCGCCGTCACGATCGAATCTGCTCAAGCCGGAAGATTGGGGGTGATTGCGGTGGGCAACTGGGACGAAACCTCCGCCTTTGATGAAGAAGATACTCGCTTGCTGGTAGCGTTTGGAGAGCAGGCGGCGATCGCCCTTAATAATGCCCAATTAATTAATGCCTTAGAAGAACGAGAAGAACAGTTAGCGATTCAAAATGCAATTCTGGCGCAGCAAAATCAGGCGTTAGAAAATCAGCGTCAACAGATTCAATTACAAAATCTTAAATTAGTCGAAGCGGCTCAACTTAAGTCACAGTTCATCGCCACCATGTCCCACGAATTGCGAACACCAATGAATGCAATTATGGGCTTTTCTCAACTGTTGTTACGTCAGCGTCAGCTATCTCCGCCTCAAGTCGAAATGGTCGATCGCATCCTCAATAATGGCAAAAACTTATTAGCGTTGATTAACGACATTCTAGACTTATCAAAAATTGAAGCCGGCCGACTAGAGCTTAAACTTGAACGGCTCAGTTTACCCGAGTTAATAATTGCGACGACTTCAGAACTACGATCGCTTGCTCAACAAAAAAATCTCGCTTTAGAAACAGAACTTCATCTGACCAATTCTTGGATTATTAATGATAGTTCTCGACTGAGGCAAATCTTAGTTAACTTGATTTCTAATGCCATCAAATTTACCGACGTGGGTACTGTTCGAGTTGAAGTTTTGGAGGTTGAAAATCAGCAGGTTGCGATCGTCGTTCAAGATACTGGAATTGGCATCGCTCCAGAAAACATTGCAAAAATTTTTGAAGAATTTAAGCAGCTAGACCAAACCATCACGCGCAGACATCCCGGCACTGGATTAGGTTTAGCAATTACAAAATGGCTCGTTCAAATGATGAAAGGTTCGATCTTTGTTGAGAGCAAATTAGGAGAAGGAACCACCTTTAAAGTTGAGCTACCCAGATTTCTTGAAGGGTGGGAGCGATGATCGTGATGCTTCTTCGTCCAAAACTCTTCGCTCAGAATGAACGACAGTATGCAAAAATATCTGTGCCAGAATTGAGGAACGACCCACTTTTCCAACTCACGCTCAAGCGATCACTTGCTTAATCACCTGCCAATGGCTGTCCAACTGCTATCGAGATATTGAGATATTTCGTTTTAATGATCAAAAAAGTTACGTCTTCATCATGGCGGGTGAAGAACTACAAATTCTCGTATTTCCCAATGGATTCTGGAGGTTCATTAATGAAGCCGAACTTTGAAGCGATGTCCAAAGCTGAACTAAGGGCTTATGTTTTATCTCACCGGGACGACTTGGAAGCGCTAGACGCTTTGGTGAGTCGGCGCACTCCTGATTCTGAGGCAGTTTGGTTTGAGCCACCTAAAACAATGGAAGAGGCAGAACAACAGTTTGAAGTGTTCAAAAAGCTGGTTGACTGACAAAACTCCTGAAACCCTCGATTCTTCGTAGGTTGGTGTTGAGCAACGCGGAACCCAACAGCAGCCTTTCTACCGTTGCTAACGTTGGGTTGAACCTGGTGAAACCCAACCTACCTGAAAAGATTTGTCAGTCAATCAGGTTCAAAAAGATGGTCGAAGAACGGGAAGGTCGTCAGGATCATTCCGCTTAAAGCTCATTCAACCAATCGTTCTGCAATTCTGAGTTTGGCCGATCGCGCCCTTGGGTTTTGCTTGACTTCTGAATCTTGAGCAATGATTGGTTTCTTAGTTAAAACTTTGAGCAATGGTGATTCTTTAAAGCGATGTTTAACAATTCGATCTTCTAAACTATGAAAGCTAATAATGGCAATTCTACCTTCTGGTTTTAACCAACTTTGAGCTTTGTCGATGAAGGTTTCTAAGACTAAAAGTTCTTGATTAACGGCAATTCGTAGCGCTTGAAACACGCGAGTTGCAGGATGAATTCGACCATAACGGTATTTGGGCGGTACTGAATAAGCGATCGCTTCCGCTAGTTCCGTCGTTGTCTGAAACGGACGTTTCTCAACAA
Organism: Phormidesmis sp. 146-12; assembly: GCF_052939495.1. Taxonomy (NCBI): domain Bacteria; kingdom Bacillati; phylum Cyanobacteriota; class Cyanophyceae; order Leptolyngbyales; family Leptolyngbyaceae; genus Phormidesmis; species Phormidesmis sp. 146-12. The sequence continues at coordinate 43,467 of NZ_JBJPHS010000009.1, forward strand.
TTCTTCGGGCAATTTTCCGAGACAGTCTTTCTTCGCCAAAGGTGTAAAAAATCTCTGCCAGTTTTGCTTCTTCCCAATGATTGATCGCGTCGGCAGCCGTGAGATCTTGACGGCGATCCATTCTCATATCCAACGGGGCCGTGTGCCGAAAACTAAAGCCGCGATCGCCAATATCAAATTGAGCCGAACTTACGCCCAAGTCTGCCAAAATTCCATCGAACTTCAGGTCACCAGGATCAAACTTGGCAAAGTTACTCTGCTGAAACTGAACACGATCGCCAAACTCAGCTAACTTTTCTTGGGCAGCCGTCAGAGCCTGATCATCCTGGTCGATCGCCGTCACCCTGACCTCCGCTGTCGCTAAAATTAAGGCACTGTGCCCGCCGCCGCCCACCGTCGCATCCAGGTAGTGACCCTGCGATCGAATCGCCAAGCCTTCGACCACTTCCTGACTCAAAACGGGAATATGGGCAAAGGCAGTTTCTACAACGTCATCCTTCATTTTGAATAAATTAAGGCTTTGTCAACCTGTCGGAACCGCTTTTCTAGCTTACCGTTCCCGCTCTGATTCAGAATGACAATCCAGGCTTGAACCGGAAACTGTAGTGCATTGACCAACTGATCAAACTGCTCGGCGGTGAGTTTTCCTGATCCCATAAAATTTTTCTCTTGCACAATTCCCAACACGCAGAACGTCCGCTCAGGAAAGTAAGTCACCTCTTTTTGCACCAGATAAGCCTCTTTGACGTGAGGATGAGCCGCCAACGTTTCGCACAACGCCTCCACCTCCGACGGCGAGAGAGACTGGGACACCAAACGATCGCTTTCCGAAACCCCCGATCGTTCCCGTTGTGCTTTGGTCATCAGTTCATAATGCTGCTCAAGTCGAGTCTGATAAGCCTTTGCTCGCTCTGTGTCGCCCCGTCTCCAAAAGAATGTGTAGAGAGACTGATAAGCGTCGATCGCCACATTAAAATTTTGAGCGATCGCCGTTTCCAGATGCGCTACGCCCGATTCATTCTGTTCCTCTAAGAGCAACTGCCCCAACGTGTAGTGAGCCGCCCAGTAAGTGTCATCCTGCTGCAAAATCTTTTGTAACATTGGCAGAGCAATCTCTTGGCCCTTGATTTCGAGCGTCAAGACGGTCTGAGTCCAAAACTCTTCAAAAGGAAGCGTCTCAATTCTGGCTCTCTGCTCCAAATCTTCTAGCTGCTGACGAGACTCTTGTAGAGACGCATAGCGCTGTCGCCAGGGAGTTGAAACTTCGATCGACCAATCTTTGTCAAACTGAGCAGCATACTGTTGAGCCATTTCACCCAGCAATTGATCCGCCGCACTGACCTGAACCGGATTGGGCAGCGTTTCTTCAGAAGCCAGATAGCCCACTGCTTTGAGTCGATCGCCCAAACAGGGATGAGTATCGGCATTGCTGGTTTTCTCAATTAGAGCCTGCTGGAGCCATTGAGAACTCCTTTCGGTAGGGATTGGATCTCGCAGCGCCGTTCTCAGATTGCTGTAAACGATCGCCGGGGGATCAGCCTGATGCTCTGCCTGCTTGTAGACCTCTGCCCAAAAAGACGTTTCTAGAAATTTGGACTTCACTTCTACCGCAATCAAGGCTTCCGCAATATGCTGGTTTCCAGCTACCTCAACGGCACAGCGATCGGCTTCATATTCGTTCATTCTTGCCAACACAAAAGAATAAGCCCCAAAGAACGGCGCATACCAATTAAAGAAGCGATCAAACAGCACCGAGCTTCCATGCTGACTGTCTTGAAACCGCTCAAAAATCTGCATCCAGGTCTTTCTGACTCGATAGATCCACCCCGCAAAGCGCGAATGATTGCCCGAAAGATGCCCCAATTCGTGAGCCACAACCGCTCGAAACTGCTCGACAGAAAGCGCCTGCATTAGAGGCAATCCAACTAGCAGATAGTTTTGATGCCAGCCAAAAACCCCCAACTTCGGCACCTGGACAACGGCCGCGTTAAAGTTGCGATCGAGCAAAATGTGGTGAAATTGAGGCGCTTGCAGCTTGGTGGTCAACTCATCCACCAGCGCAAACAACTGAGGCACCTGCTGACGAGACAAACTGATGCCTTGAGGCGGCGGAAAAGACACCCAGAGCGATCGCACAATTACCCACACCGGAATCAACAGCAACGCCCCCAACTTGATCATTAAGGCATTGACTCGATGGCTAAACAACACGATCGACACGAGCAATGCAACCAGCCCCAACAGCCCCACCAAAATCAAAATCAGATAAGCATAGCCCAGGGCGGCCAACAGCCCTACTCGAAATCGATAGCTGGCAGGCTCCTGGTGGGCAAATCGTTCTAGCTTTTCTACCAGCGCATCAAACTGTTCGTGCGTCATCCGTTTTTGCTCCCAACGGTATAGAAATGAACCTATCGTTCCCCTGGGTAAGGGTGATAATGACTTCAGTCAACCGTAGACAACTCTCCGGACGATTCATCTCTATAATTAAGAAAGCGAAACAAATAGCAGCACAAGGCTTTGGGTGTTTGGGATCGATTGCGTCTCGCTCCATCTGCACCGATCGCTAAAACTGAACCAACTCGATCGCAAGGGGAGACTGTTCAACGATGGCAATGCTTGAAACCAAGACCGAACCGATGGTTCTCAATATGGGGCCGCACCACCCGTCTATGCATGGAGTGATGCGCCTGATTGTGACCCTGGACGGCGAAAATGTGATTGACTGCGAACCCGTGATCGGCTATCTGCACCGAGGCATGGAGAAGATCGCCGAAAATCGCACCAACATCATGTACGTGCCCTACGTCAGCCGATGGGACTACGCAGCAGGCATGTTTAACGAAGCCATCACCGTCAACGCTCCCGAAAAGCTTGCGGGGATCGCCGTTCCCAAGCGTGCCAGCTACATCCGCGTGATCATGCTGGAACTCAACCGCATCGCCAATCACCTGCTCTGGCTTGGCCCCTTTATGGCAGACGTGGGCGCACAAACACCGTTCTTCTACATCTTCCGCGAACGCGAACTCATTTACGATCTGTGGGAAGCCGCTACAGGCTATCGCATGGTCAACAACAATTACTTCCGCATCGGTGGCGTGGCTGTCGATTTACCCTATGGCTGGGTGGACAAATGTCTGGACTTCTGCGACTACTTTATGCCCAAGGTGGATGAGTATGAGCGCCTGATTACAGACAACCCGATTTTCCGCAAACGAGTGGAGGGGGTTGGCACGATTAACCGTGAAGAAGCCATTAACTGGGGACTGTCTGGCCCCATGCTGAGAGCTTCTGGAGTCAAGTGGGACTTGCGAAAAGTCGATCACTACGAATGCTACGACGATTTTGATTGGGATGTGCACTGGGAAACGGCAGGAGACTGCTATGCCCGATACATTGTGCGAATTCGTGAAATGCGGGAGTCGGTGAAGATTATTCGTCAGGCGATCGCAGGTCTACCCGGCGGCCCCTTTGAGAACCTGGAAGCCAAGAGAATGGCTGAAGGCCCCAAGTCAGAATGGAATGGGTTTGATTATCAGTACATTGGCAAGAAGATTGCCCCCACTTTCAAAATTCCCAAGGGCGAACACTACGTTCGAGTGGAGAGTGGCAAAGGTGAGCTAGGCATCTTCATCATGGGCGACGACAACGTATTCCCTTGGCGCTGGAAGATTCGGGCGGCTGACTTCAACAATGTGCAAATCTTGCCTCATTTGTTGAAAGGAATGAAGGTTGCGGACATTGTGACGATTTTGGGCAGCATCGACATCATCATGGGGTCGGTCGATCGCTGAGGATCGTGAATTAAACAACCTGTAATTCTCGCGGTTTCGCTTCGTTTGATTCGGCTTCTGCCCCCTAAATCCCCCAAATTTGGGGGACTTTGAACCGCGAAACTGCCTTAGATTCTAGAATTCCTTCTTTCTCAAAGTCCCCCAAATTTGGGGGATTTAGGGGGCGAAGCGACCAGGCAATCATCGATCTTATTCAATTCACGATCGCTAAGACTCCTTTGTTCGTTCTCTTAACTTTTTGCTTGCATGTAGAGATGCGATTTTGTTCCGTCTCTACATTTTTTTTGGGATCACGGTGTTAGAGTGTCAAAGTTAAGGTGCGTTGCAGGTTTGAGGGCTTTGTTGCGGTTTGCAACACAATCAATAAAGAAAAACAAATTTCACACGAACTGAGCCGTTTTACGATAGGATGAAATCCGGTCAAGCTTGCTGGAGCAACTTTATTACCGCCAGCAGTCAGCCGCTTTGACGTGCAGAGGTTTGACCTAATCTATTTTCCTTTTGTGACTTTGCAAAAGATTTGAATGAGGCGGTATAACGTGGCGTTGGCTCATGAAAATGGTGCTTGCAGTTGCGTCCCTTTTGGTTTGTGTTGGCGATATACAAAAACAGCCAGGAGGGTCGAGCAATCGACGGGCCCAATTTTCGATCGACGTTAGCGACGATAGGTTTTCTGATCGTACCTCTGACTGCACGATGGATTTTATTCGGAGTTCAACGATGCAGTTTCTGGTTTCCACAACTTTTTAAGCCTCTCCAAAATTACAGCGGGCTGCGTCGTGAATAGTTCTACGCTGCTTCGATCGTCTGAATCTCCGCCTCAAATCTTTGGCTCAGAAAGGAGTTGACATTTCCAGAATAAACCGCTATCTCTAGTAGTAGCACTAAAGCAAACCGCTACAGATAGTGCTCTACTCCTGAAAACTACTTCGATTGTCTCGGCTAAGGTTTGTCCTCATACACCCCATTTTCCCCTTCGTACTATGAACTACCAAGAGCAGTTAACTCCCTGGGTTGTCTATCAATTGCTGCCCGATTTGCAACGTCAGGCCGTAATTCGCTTTCGTCGTCGCAACGATGCAGATTGTTATGTGAAAGTTTTAAAGCAAACTCGTCCCAATGCAGAGTTTATGATTGCGTTTGAGACCTTGAATAAGGAAGCAGTTGCTTCAGCTTGAGTGAATTGTAGCAGCTAAAGAATTAGACGAGCAAAGCCTTGTTGTAGAGGTTCTAACTGCTGAAGTTGCCTGGTCTAAAGTGACAAGTTTTTAATGAGTTTGCAGGTTCAACCTGACGATCGTACTCTCGACACTCAGCAGGTGAGCAAGCGTCCAATCATTTTTTTCTCACAGAAAACTAGCTTTAGTACGAGTAGTCTAGTTCATTAGAACTAATTACGCAATAGGCAAAGTCAAAATTAGCTTAGAGCCTCTACCGTTTAACTTCTCCTAACTTTGAGTAATTTCATGAATGATCGGAGTGTTGTTCTCCGCGATCGAGTGATTCAGCAAATTCTAGAAAGCGCTCATCAGAGACTCTCATTTGCTGAGTACATGGAACTCGTTTTGTACCATCCGCAGTCTGGTTACTACGCTGCAAATAATGCCAACATTGGGGCGCAGGGTGATTTTTTTACCTCGCCCCATTTAGCTAAAGACTTTGGGGAACTGCTAGCAAAACAATTTGCCGAAATGTGGCAGATTCTCGGAAAGCCAAACCCTTTCACACTGGTTGAGATGGGCGCAGGGCAGGGCTTACTTACAGCCGATGTTCTAAATCATTTACAGCGTTGTCATTCCGATTGCTCTACATGTCTCAATTATGTAATCATCGAAAAATCACCTGCATTAATCGCCGAACAAAAACAGCGATTGCAATCCTGGCAGTCTTTGGGTTTACAAATTGATTGGCGATCGCTGACAGAAATTCCTGCCGCCTCGATCACAGGCTGTTTTTTTTCTAATGAGCTAGTGGATGCCTTTCCGGTTCATCAAGTCACGATCGCAGATCGAAAACTACAAGAAATTTACGTTGGCGTTCGCGATGGAGAACTTGTTGAGATTATTGATGAACCTTCAACTTCCGAACTGATTGACTACTTTGATTGCATTGACGTTGACATTCTCTCTTATGAAGATGGCTACCGCACTGAAGTCAATTTGGCAGCGTTGGATTGGTTACGCACCGTCAGCGATCGCCTGCTTCGAGGGTATGTATTAACGATCGACTATGGGCACACCGCAGCAAGATATTACAATCCCAGGCGATCGCAGGGCACTTTGCAGTGCTACTACCAACACAGTCACCACAACGACCCCTACATTCACCTCGGAGAGCAAGACATCACCACTCACGTTGACTTCACCGCATTAGAGCGTCAAGGCGAACGGTGTGGGTTAGAGAATTTGGGATTTACACAACAAGGATTATTTTTGATGGCACTGGGCTTAGGCGATCGACTAGCCGAACTCAGTCAAACCGAAGCCAACACCGCTCAAGATCTGCAAACCGTCCTTCTACGCCGTGACGCAATCCATCAGTTGATGAACATGAATCCGATGGGATTGGGCACTTTCGGCGTTTTGATCCAGGGTAAAGGGCTAGAGGCAAGTGAGCGATCGTTACAAGGCTTAAAACAGTTCTAATCCAACGTGAATTCGATGAAATCTTTCGCTGCGGTTGTGAATCCAGGCAGCCCCCCAAATCCCCCACGAGTGAGGGACTTTGAACCCAAGATCTTGTCTGAAAGTCCCCCAATTTTGGGGGGTTGGGGGGCAGAAGCGCTGAAGAACGAAGCAAAAAAACCTCATCGAATTCACGTTAATCCAGAACAGTTTTGATTCAACGTAAACTCGGCCCCTTGCAGTTAACTCGAAGAAGATCTAGTTCTTCGCTTCGATGTCAAGCTTTTGCCCCCCAAGCTGCCAATTCTAGGGAACTTTAAGATAAGAGAATTTTTGAGGTAATCCAGAAAATAAGCCTGGCGATTCAGATCGCGTCTATCAAAACAAAGTCCTCTTCGTGGGTTAGAAGGCTTCCCCAGTCTACGAAGGTAGGCTCTGCTTGTAGAGGCGCGATCGACCGTCAGGCTTTATTTCTAAGAGGTCTAATTTCCGGCTGCGATCGGTTTGCGTGGCTCCAACACTTCTAACCGAACGGGGGCAATCCCGGTGCTGATCAACCCTAAAATACGGGCCGCCCCCGCAGAAAGGTCAATGACTCGATCGCCAGCATAGGGGCCGCGATCGTTAATTCGCACAATCACCGATCGACCGTTGTCTAGATTGGTCACCTGGACTTGAGTGCCAAAGGGTAAAGAGCGGTGAGCCGCTGTCATCGCATTCTCGTTAAAGATTTCACCACTGGCGCTGGCATTTCCGTTAAAACCAGGGCCATACCACGAGGCCCAGCCGTTGACGCGAAACTTGACGGGCCCCAAAGAGATTTCTTGCACTCTGGGAGCGGGCTTATTTTGAACTTCTCTCAAGGGAGAGGCATTGCCAATAATGCGACGGAGACGGTTGGTGACCTGAAGGGCATCTTGCTCGGCATTGTGAGTCGTGTCAGGCAGGATGGTATTGGCGTTGACGGATACGATCGTCGTCTGGTTTGCTTTGATGACGTAACGATCGCCGTTCTTAGAGTCCTTCCAACTCACGGTGATTTGCTTTGCATCGACCCCATCTCGATAAAGCTGGTTGAGTTTGGCAGCGATCGCCGTAGCTCTCAAAACGGGATCGGGCTGCGTATCAGAATTCTGGCGCGGCTCTGAAGTCGATTCGCTACTGGAACCAGACTTGACTTTGGCGGCTAGATCTCTTTGTGAAGCTCCCATTTTTACGCCGTTAGCGGCAGTTTGAGACCCCACAAAGGTCAACACTGGAATATTGCGAACGTAGAGGGTTGCGGCTTTTTTGCCTTGAACCTCGTGAGAATGGATTTTGGCGATACTGTCCTCTCTGGCTTGAGTTTGCGAGGTTTGTTGCTCACCCACTTTTACAACATCGCCCGTAGGAGAGGCTGAGTCGGGTGGGTTAGAAGCGCCCTGATGGTTTGCTTCGGAGCCTTGGCTTACTGCTTGAGTGGACTCGGCATTACAGCCGTGGGTCGCACCAAAGGTTGTTGTCATCAACAGGGTCGCAGTAAGGCCGCTAATTAGTTTTTGATTCATATCTCCATGTGTGAGGGTCACTTGCTATCGAGTTGAGAGTTCGATAAGCGGTTTGCGGAAGCGCAAGATGGCTCGTGTAACTCGTACTCGTTCCGTGTTCACTCCTGGTTACAGAACTGCAACAGACTAGCATGAAGTTTTTACCCAGGGGATCAGGGTGCTATCGGTATGGAAAAAAACTTTACATTATCTTCAAATTCGTTAATTACCCTCAAGTGATTGCTGTCAGAACGTTGTAGCCATTATTTACCAAAACTACACAATGGGAACTTCATGAAAACTTTACATTAACTTCATAGTGGTTGTGGGTTATGCTGAGGGCTTATGCCTACTTAGAAGTCAGGCGTGAGGAGGCAGGTGTGAGGAGAGGCAGGTTGCTTTCTCTTTGATCGTTTCACCCTCAGTAGAAATTGCGATCGCAGAGTTAGAATTCATGGATTATTGGGAAGCTGGGGTTGATGTTGAGGCGGGACGGGCGTTTGTCGATCGCATTGGCAGTCTGGTCAAGCGCACCTATCGTTCTGAAGTGCTGGGCGGGATTGGTGGCTTTAGTGGATTGTTTCAACTCCCGACTGGCTATCGTGAACCCGTCCTCGTGTCGGGGACGGATGGGGTCGGCACCAAGCTCAAACTGGCTCATACGCTCGATCGTCATGACACGGTGGGCATTGATTTAGTGGCGATGTGCGTCAACGATGTGCTGACTTGTGGAGCCGAGCCGCTCTTTTTTCTCGATTACTTAGCGACGGGGCATCTGGAACCCGAACAACTGGCGCAAGTGGTTGAAGGTATTGCTCAGGGCTGTGAGCAGTCTGGCTGTGCGCTACTCGGAGGTGAAACGGCTGAGATGCCCGGTTTTTACCAGGCGAATGAGTATGATCTGGCTGGTTTTTGTGTGGGCATCGTGGAGAAAAGTCAGATTTTAGACGGTTCGCAGGTGCAGGTTGGTGACTTGGCGATCGCTCTTCCCAGTACCGGAGTTCACAGTAACGGGTTTTCGCTGGTGCGGAAGATTGTCGAGGATCGCGGGTTTAATTGGAGCGATCGACCTCACGATCTGAATGGCAGAACTTTGGGAGAAGCCTTACTGACTCCGACTCAGATTTATGTGAAGCCGATTTTGGCGGCCTTAAAAAGTGGCATTCCCATCCGCAGCATGGCGCATATCACGGGAGGCGGTCTGCCCGAAAATTTGCCGCGCTGTTTGGCAAGTGATCAGGCGGTTGAGATTGACTTATTTGGATGGGACGTTTTGCCGATCTTTCACTGGTTGGCAATGGCTGGAAAAGTCAAACCCAAAGAGATGTTTAATACCTTTAATATGGGAGTAGGATTTGTGGTGATCGTGCCGCCCGATCGCGAAGCTGAAACTATCGAATTCTTTGTCTCGCAAAACATCAAAGCTTCGACGATCGGCACCGTTATTCCCGGTACAAAAAACTTAGTCGGACTGCCTGAATAAATCTGTGACCAAAACTCGTAAACAATTTGGTCAGCATTGGCTGCGGAGCGAAAAAGCCCTGGCCAAAATCGTCAGTTCTGCGGAGTTGACTCAATCCGATCGCGTCTTAGAAATCGGCCCCGGTACAGGTGTTTTGACGCGGCAATTATTAACGCAAGCGCAAGCAGTTGTCGCAGTAGAAATCGATCGCGACTTATGTCAACTTCTGTCTAAGAAATTGGGACAAATCAATCACTTTCTACTGCTACAAGGGGACTTTTTGGCGTTAGATGTAGACAATCTGCTCGAACCTTTTCCGGAGTTTCAACGACCCAACAAAGTCGTCGCTAATATTCCTTACAACATTACTGGCCCGATTCTGGAAAAATTGCTGGGAACGATCGCTCATCCCAATCCAGAGCGCCTGGACGCGATCGTGCTGCTGGTACAAAAAGAAGTGGCGCTGCGGCTGTGTGCCAATCCTGACTCGACGCATTTTGGTGCGTTGTCGGTGCGAGTCCAATATTTGGCAGACTGCGAATTTATTTGTGATGTGCCTGCCAAAGCTTTTCAGCCGCCGCCCAAAGTGGATTCTGCGGTGATCCGGCTGCGTCCTCGTGCGATCGCTCATCCTGCCCAGAGTCCTCGACATTTAGAAAATCTGATCAGAGCCGGATTTTTGAGCAAGCGCAAGATGTTGAAGAATAATTTGAAGAGTACGATCGATCCTGATCAGCTAACCGAAATTCTCGAATCATTAGACGTAAATCCCCAAGCCAGAGCCGAAGATCTGAGTGTCGAAAAGTGGGTGAAGTTGAGCGATTGCATTCTCAATCACGTCCCTAAAACTACGACCCCGGTGGATTAAAAATCTGCTCGGCAGTGAGCGTTAATTCTGGAAAAACGGCTGAGAGAATGCGGTCTTGATTGCGAAACTGCTGCACTTCATACTCACCGTCAACCCACTGATAAACCGAAATCGTCGGCTGCTTGGGAGAGCCGATATAGCGACGACCGCCCAATCCCAAATAGTCAATGATCCAATATTCAGGGATGCCCATTGACTCATACGCCTGAACCTTCCTCAAATAATCATCCTTCCAGTTAGTGCTGACAACTTCCACGACTAGACGGGCAGATTCACCTCGCGTAATCGTAGATGACTTTTCCCAACGTGGATCAGATGCCAAGGCGCTACTGTCCAAAACAATCACATCCGGTTCATAGCCCGACTCTTCTTCGTCTGGTTTAACAATGCAATCTGTCGGCATAAAGTAAGGCAAGCTCAAGCGTTCTATTTCAACTCCTAGCTTCAAAGTTGTAAACCCTCCGATTTGTGAATGTTTGCCTCTTGGCTTTGGCATTTCGACCACTAATCCTTCGTGTAATTCGTAGCGATACTCTGAGTTTTCGGGATACCAGTTGATAAACTCATCAAAGGTCATGCGTTTAGGAGCGGCCTGTACCAGATTTTCTGCTTGAGCTTGAACCATCTCGTCCTCCTAACGTCTTTCAGCAATTTGTCTTCTAGAACTGATCGTAACCACTAAGAAACATCACACTTCAGCTTCCGTTGCCTGCTTAACTTATGATCAGGGTTGCGAAAGGCGTTACTCTAAAGTGGCTCTAAATAGTATATGCGTTCTTATTCCCTGATTGCTCCCGCCAAAATTAATCTTTACTTGCAGATTGTGGGCGATCTCTTCGACGGCTTTCACGAACTGGTGATGGTGCTGCAAAGTATTGAGCTGGCAGATTTGGTGACGGTGAGAGCGATCGGGACGGATCAAATCCAGCTTCACTGCGACAATCCAGAAGTGCCCCAAGATCAGACCAATCTGGCTTACAAAGCGGCCGCCCTGATGCAGCAAGAGTTTCCAGATTCCTTCTCAAAATATGGCGGCGTTGAGATCACCATTCAAAAGCGCATTCCGATCGGGGCAGGGTTAGCGGGCGGTTCGGCGAATGCGGCGGCGGTGATCGTCGGTCTCGATCTGATGTGGAGTTTGGGACTGACTCAATCAGAATTGCAAGACTTGGGCGCAACGTTGGGGTCTGATATTCCCTTCTGCATTACGGGAGGAACGGCGCTGGCAACCGGACGAGGCGAAAAAATTGACCCGCTCCCAGACCTCAACCATATATACGTCGTGTTAGCCAAGTATCGAAATCTGCCCGTCTCAACTCCGTGGGCTTATAAAACCTATCGTCAACGGTTTGGCGCAACTTATCCCAAAAGTTCGGGTGATCTCGAAGTGCGAAAACAAAACGCGGGAGGAATGCTGGCGGCGATCGCTCAGCAAGACCAAACCCAAATCGCCAAACTGCTGCACAATGATCTCGAAAAAGTTGTCTTACCCGAATATCCACAAGTCCAGGCATTGCGCGATCGCTTTCAAAGCTTGAATGTTCTCGGTACGATGATGTCTGGCTCTGGCTCTACTGTCTTTGCTTTAGTTGAGTCAGTTGAGCAGGCAGAACGAGTGAAAAATGAGATGCGATCTGCGATCGCAGATCCTGATTTAGACTTATGGGTGACAAAATTCTGTCCATCCGGTGTTCGCTTATCCAACCACTAGTTGTTCGAGAAACTCACAAGAAACCTAAATGTATGTCTGACCCAACTCCCTCACCCGAAGTCGTCGCGCCTCCCAGTCCTTTGCGCTGTATTGCAGGATCGATCGTTGCAGGCGGAATGGCTTTTGTGTTTTACAACATGACTAGCTCGATCGCCCTCTCCTTTGCCAGCAAGCCTATTCAATATCACACGGTGGCGACTGCGAATATTGCCGTTGCGGTGAGAACGCTGGTTGTAGGAATGAGCGCTCTGGGGACGGGAGTTTTTGGATTGGCGGCGCTGGGATTGTTTGGGTTAGGCATTCAAACTTGGCTGGGACGATCGAAAAATTCGGTGAACGGTTAAGCAGAGTTTTGGCGATCGTTCAAAAGTTTTCCACAGTTTTAGGCGAGTTTTCCACAGGTTAAATCTGAAGGTTGAGATTTCTTGAGAAACCAGAGCCATCATCTTAATTTTTCAAAGTAGAAAAGCTGAAACGTTGATTCTCTCGTTAAGTTAGGTTGGAGTAGAAGAAAGTTAGCGTGCTTTGTGGGATTGACAAGTTGAACGATCGATACGCCTTAATTTAACCTGTCAAAATCGGCTGAAAGTAGTACAACGCAGCCTTCTGGCGACCCTTTGCGGGTAACTTGAAGCGATCGCGGCCTAAAATTCTTTTAACCTGATTTGGGTGACCAATCTTGTTAAAGCATTAAAGTTTTCCACAGCCTTTCTCCAATTTGTGCTGCACATTTTTCTGCTATTAAATACCTTGAATTTTAGATTGTTAAGCACCTCGAACATCATGCCCCTGAATGATTGAAAATGGAGATTGGTAGACGGTTTAAATTCTTTCCAAATTGCAAAGGAATTAATTCATGGCTTATCTCTGGTTCAAGGCGTTTCATATTGTTGGGATTGTTTGCTGGTTTGCTGGTTTGTTTTATCTGCCTCGCTTGTTTGTCTATCATGCAGAAGCCAACGAGCAACCCGAACCCGCCCGTAGCATTCTCAAAAACCAGTACCAAATTATGGAGAAGCGCCTCTATCGGATCATCATGACTCCGGCGCTGATCTTGACGATCGTCATGGCGATCGGGCTGGTCTATACCGAACCTGACGTTCTCAAACAACCGTGGCTTCACATTAAACTTGCGCTCGTGGCAGCACTGCTGGTTTACGATCACCTTTGTCTGAGAATCATGAAAAAGCTGGCAGCAGACACCTGTAACATGACAGGTCAACAGTTTCGCTGGTTTAACGAATTTCCCACCGTGCTGTTTGTGATCATTGTGATGTTGGCCATCTTCAAGAACGACGTGCCGACGGATGCCACAGCCTGGTTAATTTTTGGGATGACGATCGCAATGGCAGCCTTCATTCAGCTTTATGCGCGCAAGCGTCGATTGGCTAAAGAAAAGTTAGCGGCCGAAGGCGCAATTTCAGAATCAGGTTCAGAAGTCGGCGCTTAACGCATCGACGAATTTTTCCATTACGGTTGTGACTTTCGCCCCCTAGATCCCCCAATCTGGGGGAATTTGACTATTTACCCAACAGTTTGACAATGCCGACTCCGCCAAAGTAGAGGACGAGAACGGCTCCGCCTAACAAACTTTGTGTCAGCGGATCGGTGGAAGGCGTGATCACAGCGCCCAAAATTGCGGCACCGAGTAAGACGTACTTCCAGCCTGACAGCATTTTCTCAGAGGAGACGATGCCCAAAAATCCTAAAAGCGCCTGGACAACGGGAATTTGAAACGCCAGTCCAGTGCTGAACATTAATAAGAGAACAAACTCGAAATAGCGATCGATTGACCAAGCTTGTTCAACGACATCGGCACCGTAAGTAATAAAAAAGTTCAGCGCGGCGGGAATCAAAGCAACATAAGCAAACGCCAGTCCGCCCACAAATAAAATGCTGGAACCAAAAACAACGGGAGCCAAAAATCGCTTTTCTTTTCGCGTCAAACCGGGCAAGACAAAGGCGACAACCTGATACAAAATGAACGGAGCCGACAAAACCAATCCGGTGTAACCTGCTACTTTAATCGAGACAAAAAAGTATTCTCCCGGCGCAAGCTGAAGAAACTTCACCCCCTGCGCGGGAACTTCAAGCAACTGCACGATCGGTTTGACAAACGCAAAACAGCCAATTACGAAAACAGCGATCGCAATCAGAGAATAAAAGATGCGCTGCCGCAGTTCTTCTAGATGATCAAAGAGCGACATTTCCACATCTTCGATCACGTCATCTGGGGCAATTGTCTCAGGCTCATCCGATGAATGGCTCAACTCATTAGAAGTGCCATCCGTGGGCGTGATGTCTAGCGGCGTTGCGGTTTCGAGTTCCGAAGGGGCAGTCATGGTCGGCTTCTGTCCACAGGTTTGTCCTTATTGTATCGAGGTCAGCGATCGGGGGGAACCGTTTTGAGGAATGAAGCGCAACCTCTTTGAGATCCAAGGGGTCAGTTTTCAAAAGCTGATCACAACACTGATTACAACCCCAAGGAACGCGAGTTTATCAACCTGAGATTCTCTAAATGTGCTTGGTCAGTTGATTTTGGCTTCGTTTCAATGGGTTGCAGCCCCCTAAATCCCTCAAATTTGGGGGACTTTGAAGCTCAAACCCGTTTTGAATTCCAGAATTTTTTGATCTCAAAGTCCCTAGAATGGCAGGGGTCTCATTGTCCAAGGAGAAAAGCCGAAAGTACTGAAAGCTCGTTTGAGCTTCACCAGATATTGCTCAACTTGAGACAAGGTAATCAGCCTTTCACGATTCCTCTGCCGACAGTGAAACCACCCTGCCACACTCTTAAGATACAAGGGGCGTTCCCGAATTTATAACTGTAGTAAATCAATTGATCGAATTGATCGAATTCACGTTAAATTGACCGCGTTCACATTGATTGATCCCTGTTATGAACCATTCCTGGAGCCACGCCAAAAATCTGCTCTGCATTCGGTTGGATACGATCGGCGATGTTTTGATGACGACTCCTGCTCTCAAAGCGCTTAAGGAATCGGTTCCCGGACGGCGGCTCACGTTGCTCACTTCCTCGGCTGGCGCGGCGATCGCTCCCTTTATTCCAGACTTAGACGAATGGATTGTGTACGATTCTCCCTGGCTCAAAGCGACGGCTCCACGCACGAGTAGTCAGCCAGAATTTGAAATGATTGAACAGTTGCGATCGCTCAAATTTGATGGAGCAGTAATTTTTACCGTTTACAGTCAAAATCCTTTGCCGTCTGCTTTCTTAAGCTACATGGCAGACATTCCCTTACGACTGGCGCACTGTCACGAAAACCCCTACCAACTTCTGACCGACTGGATCAAAGACCCCGAACCCGATTTCGGCATTCGTCATGAAGTGCGCCGTCAGTTAGATCTCGTCTCTCAAATCGGTTGTCAAACTTTAGATGAACGTCTGTCGTTAAGCGTTGTAGAAAGTGATCGCGCTGCTGTTCTCAAGACGTTGGAAACATTAAATTTACAAATCGATCGCTCTTGGGTCGTCGTTCATCCTGGTGCTACGGCCGCGTCTCGCCGCTATTCTCCCGAAGGATTCGCCGCCGTTGCCGATCAACTTTCACAACTGGGTTATCAAATTATTTTCACTGGCAGCGATTGGGAAGCCGAACTAATTGCGAATATTCAATCGATGATGCGTGCGCCGTCTCATTCTCTCACTCGCCTCACTTTGGGGGAACTGGCGGCTTTGATTGCGATCGCGCCGATTCTAGTTTCTAACAACACCGGCCCCGTTCACATTGCCGCTGCGGTGGGCACTCCAGTTGTTGACCTCTATGCTTTGACCAATCCGCAACATACGCCCTGGCAGGTTCCCCATCGGTTGCTGTTTCACGATGTGCCCTGCAAGTATTGCTACAAAAGCAGTTGTCCCGAAGGTCATCACGATTGTCTGCGTCAAGTCACCCCCGAAGCGATCGTCGAGGCCACCACTTCTCTACTCAACGAACAATTATTTCTGCCCCCTACTCCAAATCACTCGCCTGCGGTAAGATAGAGTCGGTCTGCTGGAGAGGTGGCAGAGTGGTCGATCGCGTCCGACTTGAAATCGGATGAACCGAAAGGTTCCGAGGGTTCAAATCCCTCCCTCTCCGTTGTTTTGTTTAGTTCAACTCCCCTATCAATTCTCTATCCATTAGGCAGAAGTCGGTAGAACGCAGACAGGGATCGATCTCTTAGCTCACCCAATCCCGCGTCGGTTTTTCCTCACAGTGAGTAGTAGTTTTCTCAGTCTGACACAAATAAACCCCACATCTCCTTCACAGCAATCCTTCTACACACTTTTGCGTAATGGATAGATTTCATATTCGCGGCTGTCGTTGCCGTATTTGGCTGAGACTCCGTTTAGCATCTGGTCGATCAGGTCTCCCAGTGTTTTCTCCAGGTCGTCAATTTCGAGTTTGGAGGCATCGAGTAGAGCGATCGTGGTGTTGTAGTGGTTGAGTTTGGCTTGGAGTTGTTCGATTTGATCGGTCAGGGTGTCGATGTCGCGATTGCGTCCAAAGTCCATTGTGGGGTCGATCGCTTTAAGTTTTAGGGCGCGGATTTGAGCTTTTTCCAGAATTCGAGAGGTGCGTTGTGCGCGTGACATCGTAAAGACTCCCTACTATTTTTTTCTTGTATGAAACCACCCTGGGTACATAATTTGTGCGGAAGGTTGCGGCTGTGGTGACGACAATGTGGAGGGGAGTGGCGATCGCTGCGGTTAGGCTTCTGGTTCAAGTTCATTTACCCGTTGGGGATGCTCAAGCGATCGCTCACCTCATCCACTTGTCGATCAGAAAGGTCGGTTGAGGGATTGGATTCGAGTAGGGGAAGCCAGATGCGAAACGTGCTGCCTTTGTTGGGTGCAGACTGAAATGAAAGGGTGCCGCCGTGCAGTTCGGCGAGGCGTTTGGTGAGGGCGAGTCCTAGACCTGTGCCTTCGTGCTTGCGCGTCAGTGATGAGTCGATCTGCTGAAAAGGACGAAACAGCAGGTGCCAGCGATCTTGAGGAATACCAATGCCAGAATCCTGAACTTCGAGCCGCAAATAGGACGTATGGGGATTGACAGGACTGTGATCGGGGCGAGTGTCTTGCGCTAACTGGTGCCCAAAGCCGAGTCCGATCGCCAGTTTTACCTGGCCGCCTTCGGGGGTAAATTTGACCGCGTTTGAGAGCAGATTGATCACCATTTGCCGGACTCGCCGTTCGTCTAAAAGCACGCTATCCATGCGGTGATCGGACTCGATAGACAGCTTCAGTCGCTTCATCTCTGCCCCTGGCTGCACCATTTTTAAACATTGGCGACAGAGTTCTTGAATCTGGATCGGCTGCAAATTGAGTTCGACTTTGCCTGCTTCGATTTTGGCGATGTCTAGCAGATCGTTGATGATTTTTAGCAGGTGTAGCGCAGCATCGTCCGCCTGTTGCAGAAATTCTAATTCTTCTTCACGATCGTCGCAGCACCCATCTCGAATCAGTCGCACACAGCCAATAATTGCATTCAGAGGCGTGCGTAACTCGTGGGACGTGGTGGCCAAAAATTCACTTTTTAGCTGATTGGCTGCTTGAGCTTCTTGCCAGGCCGATTCTAATTCTTCTGCCCGTTCTTCGAGGCGCTCGACCATGTTGTCTAAAGCTTCGGCCAGATGGTTGAGTTCTCTGACTTTGAAGTTTTTTGGGGTGCGATCGACCGAGTAGCGCTGACGAATCCGCAGGGCATAGTCGCTGAGTTGTTCGATGGGCAAAGCCAACTCTCGCGAGAGATACAGCGTCGCCAACAAAATCGCCATCAGCAGTCCAGCCGTGAGAATTAAGAGAACCTGCTGAATGCCTTCTAGACTATAGAGCGCTTTGTCGAGAGGAGTCGCTGCCAAAACAACCCAGGTGCGCGTTTCTGAGCCGCTAATCGCAATTTTCACGGGACTGTAGCCCGCCAGCCACTCGGCCCCATCTTTCTCAAACGAGAACAGGTGGAGTGAATCTTGATTGCCCGCGACCCCTTGCGGGTAACTCGAAGAGATCGCACCTCTGACCAGACTTTGAAGTCGATCCGCATCCGCCTCTTCTCGAATGTTGCGGCCCACGCGCTCGGCGATCGGGTGAGCCAAAATCTGCCCATCTTGCTCAATAACCACCGTGTGACCTGCCATCCGTCCGGGAGCAGGTTCCTGCTGATAAAGGGCTGTCTGCATCGTCAGCGCGTACCGGAGTTGGACGGTTTCACCAGATTTTTCGGCATAAACCGGAGCGCTCAACAAAAGATTAAGCTGATTGTTGTCGATCGAGTTCTTTAACGGTTGTGTCAGCGCCAACTGAACCGACTGCGCCTCCGTTTGCGGATCAGTCCAGGCTGTAGAAGCTCGAAAAATGGGTTGGCTTCCACAGGTGCTGGCTTCTATTTTTTGAGTTTGCAGATTGGTTAATTGAATGCAGTGAGTGGCGATCGCTGAAGTCTTCTGCAACTGTTCTAAAAAGCGCTGAATTTTGGTCGGAGAGCCGGACTGCAAAACAGAAGCCTGAGTCGCCGTGGTCAAATTGGCGCGAAGGGCGGCGATCGTCGTTGCCAGATTTCCTCCTTTGCGGGCGGCGTTTTCGGCCAGATTGTAGCGGGCCGTCTCTAGCAAGCCCGATCGCGCTTTACGATAAGCGACAATTTCACCCGTCAGCAGCACCGGAATGCTCAAAAGTAGAAGTCGCGACAGCAGGATGCGGCGAAAAGAAGATTGACGTGCCTTAGCCATAGAAGCTTTTAACCTGACCACGACCAAACAGTCACAACTTGATAAGTAGTCTGCACACTGTTGGAGAACTAAGCGCTAATAAATTGCCGTTCACAGAGCAAGGCAGATCAAAAAGATTTAGAAACAAGATATTCCAGAATTGAGGAAAGGGTGCAGCGATCAAGCCAAATCTTAAGGAATCACCTGTTGAGATGAGTTTACAAAAAATTACGCTAGAAAGCCATCTCTGATTGGGATTTTAACGACTTACGCTTATAAGTTCACCTCTGCTTTGCAAAATCCGTGAAACGTGACCAAATTGTCTTTCTTGAGCAAATTAATGTCTGACCGTTCCTTAAAACCGCTGCCGCGCGATCGTGCTGGTTTGCCCCATGCCAGCGTCATTTTGGCCATGAGTGCCGACGGTAAAATTGCGGATGTCAGTCGCGCTCCGGCCCGATTTGGGTCAGCGATCGACAAAGTACACCTCGAACAGCAGATTGCCCAGGTCGATGCCGTTTTGTTTGGAGCCGGAACGCTCCGCGCCTATGGCACGACACTCAAGGTTTCCCAGCTTGACCTGTTGGCGCATCGTCAGCATCTAGGAAAGCCTCCGCAGCCTGTACAGATTGTGTGTTCGCGATCGGTCAATCTTGATCCCACCTGCCGATTTTTTTCTCAGCCAGTGCCCCATTGGTTGTTGACGACCGAGACCGGAAAAAGGCGTTGGGGTGAGCAAGCTGGATTTGAGCAAATACTGGCGATCTCTTCGAGTGACCCGCAAGGAGTCGGCGATTCTGAAATTGATTGGACGACTGCCTTCGCTCACTTGTTTGATCTGGGATTACAGCGTCTCGCCATTTTGGGCGGTGGAGATCTCGTCGGGGCCCTATTTGCCGCCAACCTGATCAACGAACTTCACCTGACCGTCTGCCCCTTAATCTTGGGAGGCACCCAATCCCCAACCCCCGTCGCCGGAACCGGATTTTTGGCCGCGATCGCACCCCAATTAGAACTGCTGAACGTGCGGTCGATCAACCAGGAAGTTTTTCTCCACTACAAAGTCAAGCACTAACCCTCATCCCTCATCCCCAGTTCCTCTCTTTCTTCTAAAGATTCGTTTACATTAGAGTCTGTGATGTGTCCAACTCTGGCTATGGTCGAACAACTCAAGCCTCGATTTTCGGTTGCCTGGATTAACAAAATTGGTGAAATTCCCCAAGCAGAGTGGGATGCGCTGGCCATGCCGCTCAAAACGCCGTTTCTCGAATGGACATGGCTACACAATATGGAGACTTCGGGAAGCACAACGGCTCGATCGGGTTGGTTGCCCAATCATTTGACGGTGTGGCGCGATCGCTCCCTCATTGCTGCGGCTCCGCTCTACATTAAGGGTCACAGCTACGGTGAGTTTGTGTTTGATCACCAGTGGGCGGATGTCGCGGCTCGCTTGGGCATCGAATACTATCCAAAGCTGTTAGGAATGTCTCCCTTCACACCTGCCGAAGGCTACCGCTTTTTGATCGCCCCTGGAGAAGATGAAGATGAACTGACGGGGATCATGGTGAATGCGATCGATCACTTCTGCAATCACAATCAAATTTCTGGCTGCAACTTTTTGTATGTTGACCCCGAATGGCGACTGGTGATGGAGCGACACGGTTTCAGCAGTTGGCTACACCACGGTTACATCTGGCAAAATCAAGGCTTTCAAACCTTTGATGACTACTTAAAAGCTTTTAATGCCAATCAGCGTCGCAACATCAAGCGAGAACGCAAAGCCGTCGGTACAGCGGGACTTTATCTCAAAGCGTTGAGAGGCGAAGAAATTCCGCGATCGCTCTTTCCGCTGATGTACAACTTCTACAGTGATACCTGCGACAAATTTGGCTGGTGGGGCAGTAAATATCTGACCAAAAAATTCTTTGAACAGCTACATTCCAGCTACTCTGAGCGGGTTGTTTTCTTTGCGGCTTATAGCGAAGTGGATGATTTGCATCCCGTGGGCATGTCGTTTTGTTTGACGAAGGGTGATCGGCTGTATGGTCGCTATTGGGGGTCACTTCAAGAAATTGATTGTTTGCACTTTGATGCCTGTTATTATGCGCCGATCGAGTGGGCGATTCAGAATGACATTCAACTATTTGACCCTGGGGCGGGCGGACGACACAAGAAGCGGCGAGGCTTTCCGGCATCTGCTAACTATTCACTGCATCGGTTTTATAACAGTCGATTGTCACAGATCTTGCGATCGCATATTCATCAAGTCAACAATTTAGAGCAGCAAGAAATTGACGCGATCAATCAAGATTTGCCATTCAAACAAGAAACCATTCAGTTTGAGGTTTAAGCCTCGTAAAATGTAAGGAAGAACACCAGAATTACGGTTTCAATCGGTCAATGATAAACTCAGCAACTGCCGACACCACGGCTTTAGACGATAAGCTTTCTCAACGGTTTATCCAACTCGACGAAAACGGATACTTTATTATTTACGTCGATCGAGAGGCTCAACTAATCTGCGCCAAACACTACACCAATTTCATTAACAACAAAGGGTTGGCTTGCGATCCTGAAACGGGGGAACCGCTCCCTTGTACTGGAAAAGTTGAGCGTCAAGCCACCACCATTTTTAAGGGCAGAACGGCTAAAGAACTCTGTATTGAACTCTTTGAAAAGCCTGACTGTCTGGTGACTCGACTCGATCACGCGGCTTATTTGGGTCGAGAATTTGTCCGAGCCGAGATTGCAATGCTCAACGGACAGGACTATGTTCAAGATTAGACAGCCATAAGTTCGATGAAGTTTCTTCACTGCGGTGTTGAGCACTCTTGCAGCGCGTCCGCCTTTTGCGTCTAATGGGTGATGGCGTAGCGTTGCTGCTCGTAGGGCTTTCTCCCGATCGCCTCACCGCTACGCCCGGTTGCGCCCCTGTTCAGACGGCTCGGCTCTCTTTGGGTAAAGTCTAGAGATCCCTCTTCAAAAGGGGGACGTTGATCAGAAAGTTGCACATTGCCTAATACTGCAATTAATTCTGCAATATTACGGAAGTTCGCAGACAGGACAGGAAGAATTAGTTACAACGGGAGTGTAATTAACTATCTGTGACCTATGGATGCTCTAACTGGGGCAGCGATCGCAAAACTGGCTTTTGATGAGTTTGTCAAATCTGGAGCGGGGGAGATCGCCAAGAAAGCGGTCGGAGGCGCGATCGAGCAATTGCGTTCAGTGATTAAAAAGCGATTTGCAGGAAATCAGAAGGCGGAAGCTGCGATCGTCAAGATTGAAGAGGAGCGATCGCCCGAAGCATTGAAGAAGCTTGAAGTGTATTTAGATGACGAGATGGAAGATCCGCAGTTCGCGCAGACTCTACAGCAGTTGGCGCAGCAGGTGATCAATATTGGCAAGCAAGAACAAAGTAACGTTACGTTTGATGTGGATGCACGAGACAATGCGCGGGTGAACGCGATTAACGAACTGAACGCAACGACGGTTAATTTTGGCGATCAGCGTCCATGACGGAAAAGCGATTTGATATTGATGCTGACGGGAATGCGCGGGTAAATGCGATCGACACTCTCAACGCTGGGACTGTCAATTTTGGCGATCGCATCACAACTCAACAGCGTGTTTCTGTGATTGGGCTTGATCCGATTCCACCGGAACATAAGCCGCAGGAATGGATTGAGCGATCGCAGCCGCAGCAGGAACTCTTGCGGCGAATTCAGGCACAGGCAAAGCTGATCGAACTGGTTGCGGTGGGTGGGTTTGGTAAATCGCTGCTTGCATCCTGGCTGTTTCACAAGATCAAAGGAGAGTTTGAGCGATCGTTGTGGCTAAATTTCCGCAAAGTACCGACGTTTAATGAGTTTGCGCGGTGGGTGTTGCAGGAGATTGGGTTTTTGATTGACGATCCGCGGGTGACGGATGAGCAGTTGATCATTCAACTGACTTATCGCCTGACCGAGAAGCGGTGTTTGCTGGTGTTGGATCAGCTTGAAGCGGTGCAGACTGCGAACGATCGAGCTTCGTTTGAGTTGTTTTTGCAGACTTGGCGAGAGCGGGGGCGATCGAGTGTGGTAGTCATGACGACACGATCGAGCTTTGGAATGGATGCGATCGCACAGTTGCCGCTGTTGGGGTTGACGGATGCAGAAGGGGCAGAATTTTTGGCGAGGCAGGGGATTCGCGCGATCGCAGAGCAGGGGTTTGAGCGGTGGACGCGGTTGGCGGGTGGGCATCCGTTGTTGTTGGGATTGGCGGCGAGTTGGGTACGGCAAGCGGCGCAAGATTGTCTAGGCGAGAGGGATTTGGAATTCTTTGAGCGGCTGTTTTGTCACTATCAAGGCGACTCGGAAGGGAAGGTTGAGGAGATTTTTGCAGTCCTGTTTGCAGAGTTGCCAGAACGACTGCGATCGCTCTTACTTGGTGTTGTGGTGTATCGAGATGCGTTTGGGCTGGAGATGGCTCAGGCGATGCTGGCGGATGCGGGGGTTGAAGATTTGCAGACATTGAGCGATCGAGCATTTTTGCGGCAGGAGTCGGAGCGGTGGACGCTGCACCCGTTGATGCGGAATCTGGTTGAGCAGGCATTGAAAGAAAGCGATCGTTATCAGGAATCGCATCAGAAAGCGATCGCCTATTTCACGTCAAAGATTAAACCTGAGAAATCAACGATCGCAGACTGTGCCGAAGAACTCGAAATCTTTCACCATCGCTGTGAACTGAGAGAATATGCGCTTGCCGATCAAGTTATGGATACCTGCGTCAACTTTTTAGAGCGACGGGGATACTATCGTGATTTGCTGCCGATTTACGATCGGCTTACCCAAGCTTGGACAGATACAAATCCTGACGACGTAGAAGAGCAACGAAACTTAGGCTGGGCATGGACACTACTGGGAAGGTTGTATCATGATGTGGAACAGTATCAAGCTGCGATCAAAGCTCACGAAAAAGCTCAAGCCCTCTTCGATAGGATTAACTTCTCCGGAGGCAAAGCAGCTTCCCTCAACAACTTTGGTAATGCCTACGATGGGCTAGGACAGTATCAACGAGCGATCGACTTTCATCAACAGTCCTTAGAGGTCAAACGCGATATTGGCGACCGCCGCGGCGAAGCAGCTTCCCTCAACAACTTGGGCAGTGTCTACGATGGGCTAGGACAGTATCAACAGGCGATCGACTTTCATCAACAGTCTCTAGAGATTAAGCGCGACATTGGCGACCGCGACGGCGAAGCGGATTCCCTCAACAACTTGGGCAGTGTTTACAGTGGGTTGGGACAGTATCAACGAGCGATCGACTTTTATCAACAGTCTCTAGAGATTAAGCGCGACATTGGCGCTCGCATTGGTGAAGCCCGTTCCTTATTTAACAAAGCGCAAGCACTCGCCAAATGTGAACCTCGCCGCTTTGAAGCACTTGCCACACTTGAGGAAGCTCGTGAAATCTACACAGAGTTGCAACTTGATCACATGGCTAAGCAGTGCGATGAAGCCATTCGGAACTTCAACTATATTATTGCCACTGAGCAACGCCAATCAGCCCCCATTCTCCCGACCACTCCCACGATCGGTAACGCTCCCCCCAGAGATGATTGGTATGAACGTAACTTGCCTAAACCACAAACCCGCCCAGCCTCACAGCGCCAAATTAACTGGGTTCTCTGGTTTTGCGTTGGGGTGGCGATCGTCCTTCTGATCGCATGGCTCCGCAAGTAAACGGCGGTTGAAATGCTCGATCGCTCACTCGACTAAAACGCGATCGTAGTGCCTATGCTCAGAATGGGTTCAACATTTGGGATGATAGCCTTCATTCACTTTGGTGGATACCCATGTATTCAGCACTTCTCTCTCCGCTTCGTCCTCTTCCGCACCCGCGCCATCCCCTGGAACTACGCCCGCTTCCTCAACTACTCAACCGATCGAATGTTCCTCCAGCGCATCGGCGAACACTACGTGTAGCGAAGCTTGCGCTACCGCTTCATCCACAAACTCCTCCAAGACCACTTCGCCAACATGAAGTTGTAGAATGAACACTAAAGATAGGACTGCTGTGATGACCCATACAAAAGTCGAAATTGATACACAACTCCCTCTCAGCGAACTCGTCGATCGGGCTGCAACCAGTGAAATTATCACCCTCATTGCCAACGGACAAGAAAAAGCAGTTCTACTCAGCATTGAAGCGTTTGAACAGCTTGTCAGCATCCAAGCTCATCGTCAACAACGCTTAATGTCGATCGATGAATTGCGATCGCACGCTCAACAAGCATTCACCGAAGCAGAATACAGCACCCATAGCGACATCATCAACCTCGTGCAAGACATTAAACAAGAGATTGCCGCAGAGCGATTCCAGGCATCTTCACAATGACTCAAGCGATCGATCGTGTATTTCTAGACACCAACGTTTATATTATTGGACTGCTCGATCCACAGAGTTATGAAGCGCAAGCTTTGAACTGGTTAGGATTTGGCGAAAATCAATTATCAATTGTAGAAGTCATCATTTCTCAAGAACTCACCGAGCAAGTCTCACGAGTTTCAAAACGCTTAAAAAATAAAGATTGGGGAAGCGAACTGCTCGCCCGCATTTGGCAAGATCTCAATGTTCGCTACGTTCTACTGAACTCGCAAGATTTTATCGAACTGGAATCGCTAGGCATCATTCCCCGTGAAGATATAGGAGTTTATTTAAGTGCTAAAGCGGGTCAAGCTCAATGCTTCGTGTCCTCAAACCATAAGTTGATTCGCGCGCTAGCCTTGAGTACAGGCGACTTTGAATGCCTCACACCAGAAGAATTCATAAAGAAATATATTCTCCCTACTATTGAATAAATCCTGAGCATCTAGCGATCGTATGTTCCTTCAGCGCATCGGCGGTTGAAGATCGCTTCATCCACAAACTCCTACAAGATCACTTCGCCCAGATGGAAAAGTGAAGAATGTGATTTACTCTACCCTCCCAAGGCAAAATCAAAAGGGTTCTCTGGTTCTGCGTTGGGGTGGCGACCCTTGCGGTATCGGCAAAGCAGCGCGTCCTGCTCATCGCATGGCTACGGAAATGAGCGCGATTCTGAGAGCGCAGAGTTAGTTATAGATTCTCGTATACCTCATCATCGTTGCGCTTACCCACGCGAAACACCTCAACCGTGTCATTCTCGATCGTGTACAGAATTCGATATTCCCCTTGATCCACCCGAAAAATTCCAGGATTTCCTTTGAGTTGTTTACAATCCTGCGGTCGTGGCTCAGCTTGTAACGAAAAGATCTTCTTCACGACTTGTCTAAATTGTTTAAGCTGCAAATCGTACAGTTCTTTCTCGGCCGATTTCGTCACTTGCAGCGCATAGCGGTCAGGCATTCACAATATGCTCGATCGTCAAATCTGCATTGTGCAAGCGATTGTAGCCCTCAATCACCGTTTCCAGACTAACGGATTCTTCATTTGCTGCCAGTCGTCGCTCAACCTCTGCCACATCCTTGGCATCTTCTTCCAACGCTTGCAGCCGCTTAAAGTCCTCATAGCTAATCATGGCAACCATTCCCTGACCCTGTTGCTCAATGACAATTCTCTCCTTGCCTGTTCTGACACGAGACATGAGTTCTGGAAAGTTTTGCTGTGCCTGAGTCGCTTCTACTTTAGTCATCTTCTTCGCCTCTCTAGCACCAGATTATAGCCCGAATCTTTATGGAGTTACGAAGACCGCCAAACCGCCCCTGCTCTTCCCTCTATCCCCACAATTGGCAACCCTCCCCCCAAGATGACTGGTATGAACGGCTTGCCTAAACCACAAACTCGCCCAGCCTCACAGCGCCAAATCAACTGGGTTCTCTGGTTCTGCGTTGGGGTGGCGACCCTTGCGGTATCTGCGAAGCAGCGCGTCCTTCTCATCGCGTGGCTGCGAAAATAAGCGTGATCGTCTGGGTTCCAATTGCGATCGCGCTTCCTAAATATGATCTCTAAAATAGAGATGTAGGCTTGCAACGTCATCATTTTGGCAGGAGAAGAGCTTCAGATTTCAGTTTATCCCAACGGTCGATGGAGGTTTGAGGTATGAAACCAGATTTTGCAGCGATGAGCCGTAAAGAACTTAGAGAATACCTTTTGACCCATCGCGAAGATGAAGAAGCCTTCTTTGCATTTGTTGATCGCTCTGAAGCCGAAGGCAACTGGATCGAACTTCCCCCCGTCGAATCGAGCGAAGGCCTTCAGAACTTTCCAGAATTCCTGAAGAAACTCAATTCAAGACGAGAAGAGTAGAAGCGATCGTTCTTCTCATCGCGTGGTTGCGATCTCGCTAGGCTAGGGTTGGTACTCCACCACAAGCGCGATCGCAGCAGCGATGCAAATCATCACCTCATCTTCGATCTCCCCTATCCTGCGTAAGAATCGCTGCTCATCCAGCCCTCGAAGTTGTAAAGTATCCACCGCAGACAACTTCGCCAACCCGTTAACTGCATTGGGTTCCAATCGAATGTGCCAAGCATTTTTGACGAACACTTCTTTCCAGTCCGTCACCGGAGCAACCAACTTAATCGGCAACCGTCCAATTTTATTTGAACTCACCACGATCGCTGGGCGAATCTTGCGGATTTCAGTTCCAATCGTCGGATCTAAATTCACCAGCCACACCTCACTCCGTTGAGGCACTGCCCTAGTACTCAACGATATCTCCTGCCGTAAACGTTCTCCAATCCTCATCCTGCTCGTAATGTTGAACCATCATGGCTGCTTGAATTTCCAGCGCTTTCCGACGTTCTTCTAACGGCAATCGCATCAGTTCAATGGGGTCTGTCAATTCAGCAGTCGCGCGATCGCTAGCGTCTCCAATTTTTAAGGATTCTATCCGTTGCTGTTCCCGCAAAATCAAATCCTGAATGTATTCACTAACCGTTGAAAAGCCTGCCATTGCTGCTTGTTTCTCAATTAACGGTAATAACTGATCCGAAATCGGGATGTTCAGCATAGAACTCTGCGATGACGCTACACCTATTGTAAACGACCTCACCAGAGATAGACTTTGTTCTTCTCATCGCGTGGCTGTGGAAATGGGCGTAACCTGACGGCGATCGTGACCCACCTTTGTTCCGCTCTACAGTGAGATACCAGATTGGAGAAGCGACATGGGTAAAAAGATCTCCTATATCGAAGCGAGTCAAAACCTCGAACAACTCTGTGAAGCCGTGATCGCAACTGGAGAAGCGATCGAAATTACTCGTCAAGGGGCTGAGAGTGTTTCTCTCATTTCCACCGCAGAATTAGAAAGTCTTCTCGAAACCGTTTACCTGTTCCAATCCCACGAAAATGCTGCTCGTCTACATCTATGCAAGTCAAAGATCTGACCACTGACGAACTCAAAGCATTGATCCGAGAAACTGTCGTAGAAGTCATTAGAGGAATTCCTTGACGATCCAGACGAAGGAAGAGAAATTCGACCCGAAGTAAAGCAACAACTGATCGAATCGTTGAAACGCACCCAAGCAGGAGAATGCGGTATTCCAGTGAGTGAAGTTGCCAAAAAGCTTGGACTAAATTGGTAATGGTCTACTCAGTCGAACTGACTTCTGAAGGGCTGTCTGGACTATAACAACTCAGCCAAAAGAACCAAGAGCGCATTCTTCGCAAGATTGACTGGGTGAGCGATCACTTCATTGAAATTCGCCCCACTGCCTTGACTGGAGATTTGAGCAGTCTTTTCAAACTGAGAGTTGGAGATTACCGAGTCTTGTATTCTTTCAGTGAAACAACTGAGATCATTATGGTGCATCAGATTGGGCATCGAAGAGAAATCTACTTGTAAACTTCTCCTCGGTGTCTACCTCCTCAACTACGGCACCGATCGCAGGTTTCTCCAACGCACCGGAGAACACTCTGTGTAGCGATAATCCGCGATCATTCAGGTCAACGCTTTCACTGGATCAGGGCCACCTACCTTCCCTCAGCTCAAACCCAACCATCCCTCATCCCTTTTACAGAGAAACTATTGCAAATTGCATACCACCACTCTAGATCGTCCCCTCCTTTCGTCTACAGTGATAAGGGTAGACAAAATCACCGATCACATCATCCTAAGGAAAGCCCGGTATGCATCTGAGTGAATTGACCCACCCAAACCAGTTGCATGGTCTGTCGATCTATCAGCTTCAGCAAATTGCGCGGCAGATCCGCGAAAAACATCTGCAAACCGTTGCAACGATCGGCGGCCATCTCGGCCCTGGATTGGGCGTTGTCGAGCTAACATTAGCGCTTTATCAAACGTTGGATCTCGATCGCGACAAAGTGATCTGGGATGTTGGACATCAGGCATATCCCCACAAGCTCCTCACTGGGCGATATGCTGACTTTCACACGCTACGACAAAAAGACGGCATCGCAGGTTATCTAAAGCGAGGAGAAAGCAAGTTTGACCACTTTGGCGCGGGTCACGCTTCGACCAGTATTTCTGCGGCGTTAGGGATGGCTCTGGCGCGAGATGCTAGAGGGGAGAAGTTCAAAACCGTTGCCGTGATCGGGGATGGCGCTCTAACAGGAGGCATGGCCCTCGAAGCCATCAACCACGCGGGACATTTGCCCAAAACCAATCTGCTCGTCGTGTTGAATGATAACGAGATGTCAATTTCTCCCAATGTGGGGGCGATTCCGCGCTACCTCAACAAAATGCGCCTCAGTCCGCCTGTACAGTTTCTCAGCGACAATCTCGAAGAACAGGTGAAAAATCTGCCCTTCTCCCCCGAATTGTCGCGCCTCAAAGAAGGCATGAAACGGCTGGCAGTGCCCAAAGTCGGAGCCGTGTTTGAAGAATTGGGCTTCACCTACATGGGCCCGATCGATGGTCACAATCTAGAGGAATTGATCAGCACCTTCAAAGAGGCTCATCAGCATCCTGGCCCTGTTTTAGTGCATGTGGCGACGGTGAAAGGAAAGGGATACGCGATCGCCGAACAGGATCAAGTCGGCTACCATGCCCAAACGCCTTTTAACCTAACAACGGGCAAAGCGGCTCCTTCTAACAAGCCCAAGCCGCCTGGGTACTCAAAAGTCTTTGGCGAAACCTTGAGCAAGCTTGCCGAAAACGATCCGAGAGTGATTGGCATTACGGCAGCAATGGCGACGGGCACCGGGTTAGATATTTTTCAGAAGCGAGTCCCTAAGCAATACATTGATGTCGGCATCGCCGAACAACATGCCGTCACACTGGCGGCGGGTCTGGCTTGTGAAGGAATGCGTCCGGTGGCGACGATTTATTCAACCTTTTTGCAGCGGGCGTTTGATCAAATCATTCACGATGTCTGCATTCAAAAACTGCCCGTCTTCTTCTGCATGGATCGTGCAGGAATTGTGGGGTCAGACGGCCCGACTCACCAGGGGATGTACGACATTGCCTATTTGCGGCTCATTCCTAACATGGTGCTGATGGCTCCCAAAGACGAAGCCGAACTGCAACGCATGATTGTCACCGGAATCAACTACACCGACGGCCCGATCGCCATGCGCTATCCCAGAGGCAACGGATACGGCGTGCCATTAATGGAAGAAGGCTGGGAAGAGTTGGCGATCGGGAAAGCTGAAATTCTGCGTCACGGGGATGATGTGTTGCTGTTGGGCTACGGTTCGATGGTGTATCCCTCAATGCAGGTTGCCGAGATTTTGAGCGAACACGGCATTCAAGCCACCGTCGTCAATGCTCGTTTTGCCAAACCGTTGGATACTGATCTGATCTTGCCGTTGGCCCAGCAAATTGGGCGAGTGGTCACGCTAGAAGAAGGTTGTCTACCAGGCGGGTTTGGGTCTGCGGTAGTCGAAGCTTTGATGGATGCGGAGATGACGGTACCTGTCAAGCGGATTGGCGTTCCTGATCTGCTGGTTGACCATGCGACTCCAGAGCAGTCAAAGGCAGAGTTAAACTTAACGCCTCCTCAAATGGCCGACCAAGTTCTCAAACTGTTTAGCAAACAGCCGACACCAGTTAGTTTGTAGTAGTTTTTCTTAATTTTTTCTCAATGCTGAGTGGTGGGTGATTGAATTGAAGATCACTAGCCACTCATTTTTTTAGTTTAAGTTCAGTGTGAGTTCAATAAAGTTTCTTTGCTGCGTTGTCAAGCTTCTGCCCCCTAAGCTGCCAATTCTGAGGGACTTTCAGATAACGTGAATTCGATGGGAGTTTTTCGCTTCGGTCTTCAGCGCTTCTGCCCCCCAACCCCCCAATCTGGGGGACTATTAGATACGATTCTTCGTTCAAAGTCCCTCACTCGTGGGGGATTTAGGGGGCTGCCCGGATTTGTAACGGCAGCGAAGGATTTCATCGAATTCACGTTCAGATAAGATTCCCAGCTCAAAATCTTCTGATCGACATTTAGATTGATAGCCCGCTTCTTCATTGTAAAAGGGTTGCAGAGTTAGCTTGTGCAAGTTGAAAGTCGATTAGCTTACTAAGATAGAAGTTCAATTCACTGGTCGAATCATGAACTTAACTGCTCGATCGACGCTGCTAATTCTACTAATAATTAATGTCGTCTCTACAACTATTCACTACTCAGACAATGCGATTTATATAAACCAGTATCCTGGCCCCGAATGGTTCACCGCGATCGGCGTTGTTCTCACAGTTGCTTTAATGACTCCAATTGGATTTTTGGGTTACTGGTTTTATACAAAAAACTTCTTCTGGCCAGCCTATGTTTTTTTACTTATATATTCAATTACCAGCCTTTCAAGTCCCGGTCATTACTTGTTTCCAGCCGTGATGCCGATGACATTAAAGATGCATGTTTTGATCTGGTTGGATGCGATCGCTGGTCTATCGCTGTTGAGTTTTGTGCTTTGGTCAACCTTGTTTTTGCAAGAATGGCGACTCAAAGCCTATGAAGAATGATTAGGTGCTTTTCCTAAGTCTCTCACGCTGGATGAAACTTTCGATAGAGCAAAGCTGAAATGGGGGTGCCGTTTTTGAGATGCCGATCGACGATCGCTTTCACCTCATCTGGATTGACTCGACTGTACCAAACCTGCTCTGGCAACACCAGCACCATCGGCCCGTTACCACACTGACCAAAGCAGCCACAGCTAACCACTTCCACCCCTTCAACCGGATTTGCCCTAAATGCAGCAAGCACCTTCGCTGACCCTGACTTTCGGCAAGAATTGTGCTGACAGATGCGGACGGATTGGTGAGAAGGGAGGAGGGAGGAGGGAGGAGGGAGGGGTGGAGTCATGCAAGGCTTGAGGCGACTCTCTGATCCTAGATCTTGGAAGCGGCGATCGACCAAAACGCCAGAATAATCCTCGATTTCAGCAGACTTCAAAACTCATCCAGCAGCAAGCCTTTGGACTCTAACCACTCTCGATTAAAGAGTTTGGATTGATACAAGCTGCCGCGGTCGCACAAGAGGGTTACGATCGTATGCCCCGGCCCCATTTGTTTAGCAAGCGCAACTGCCGCTCCCACATTGATTCCAGTTGAGCCACCCATATAGAGTCCGTCTTTTCGCAAAAGCTGATAAACCACTCGCAGGGCTTCACGATCGTCTACTCGCATTGCATCATCCGTCGGGGCACCTTCCATGTTTCCAGTGATCCGACTGTTGCCAATCCCTTCGGTGACAGAACTGCCCTCCAGATGGATTTCGCCCGATTTGACGTAGCTATAAAGTCCACTGCCAAAGGGATCAGCCAAAATGCACTTCACGTCGGGATTTTGTTCTTTCAAGAAGGTAGAAACGCCTGCATAAGTGCCGCCCGTCCCCGTTGAAGACACCCAGGCATTCAGCTTGCCGCCCGTTTGCGCCCAAATTTCTGGCCCCGTGGTTTCGTAGTGAGCGCGACGATTGGCTAGATTTTCAAACTGATTGGCCCAGATGGCGTTCTCCAGTTCGGATGCGATTCTGCCGGACAGTTTGACGTAGTTGTTGGGATCTTTGTAGGGCACTGCGGGAACAGTTCTCACTTCGGCTCCCAGCGTTCGCAGCAGATCAATTTTTTCTTGAGACTGAGTTTCAGGAATGATAATCAGACATTTGTAGCCTCTAGCGTTACAGATGTGAGTGAGTCCGATGCCCGTATTGCCCGCTGTGCCTTCGACCACGGTGCCCCCTGGTTTGAGCAAACCTTTTTCTTCGGCATCCTTAATAATATAAAGCGCGGCGCGATCCTTCACCGAGCCGCCCGGATTGAGAAATTCAGCCTTGCCCAAAATTTCGCAGCCTGTTTCATCGCTAAAGCTGTTAATCCGAATCAGAGGCGTATTGCCCACCGCACCGACAAATCCTTGTTTGATATCCATTTCGATCGCTTCCTGCTTGTTATCTCATTTTACGAGGGATGAGAGATGAGGGATGAGGGATGAGGGATGAGGGATGAATAAATTTGATTTTCGTAATTGTTCTGAGAATCAGGGAGTGGGTTGGATGCGATCGCTCGATCGTAAAACAGAAGTCACCAGCGATTCTTCCTATTCGGACAGAAAACCACGATGACCCCAAAGGTGAATGGATCGAAGAAAGATTAACAGGCTATTGGCTTCAACAAGAACAATACGCACCCATCACAGACGGTCGCAGCGAACCGCTACAGCTTCGATTAGAAGTAGACGGCCGTCTAATCGCCTTCTACCGAGAAGATACCCACGAAAAATTACCGATTCCCAGCGAACTTGCTCAAGCTTTACGACAAGAAACTTTGGCAAGACAACAAGCAGAACAGCAAGTCGAACAACTTAAGGAGCGACTACGGCAGCTTGGCATTGATCCAACCGAGCTTTAGTTCCAATCTTGCCATTCGATGTACCAATCCTGGTTTATTTTTTCGTGCCAGATTTCACCACCAAGGTCTTCAGGCAACTGACCAAGAAAATGGGATACAAGCCTCGCACTTTTAGGGCGACTTTGGTATGCTTGTTCTAGTCCACAACACAGGCAGAGGCTCGCGCCTTGAGCGGAGGAACCTGTCTCGCAAGGGGTGGTAATGCCTGAGAAAGTTTTGGCTCCTAGGGAGCAGCAAGAATTTTCTCTATCGATACAGCGGTGGGGCGCATCGCAGTGAATTTTGGTGAGGGTAAAGTCGCAGGACTCCCGATGATCCAAGAATCCCCGAACTTCAGGACGGGGAGCCGTCAAAAGACCATCCTACTTTTGAGACAGCTTAAAGGATTGTAAAAACGCATCCATCTCCGTTGCATTCACTTCCTCTTTGGGAGCGACGACCATCGCTTGATAAAGGCGATTTTTGACCAAAAATACCCGCGCTTTGACGGTGCCATCTTGCCCATTGCTGCCTTTGGCTTCGATCGTTAATTCTCGGCCAGGAGAGCCATCGATCGACACTTTTTTCTCATCAACCAGTTTGCCATTGACGTTACTGACTGCCCCATCTCTAGCCCCATCCAGCATCTTTTCAGGATTGCTCACTTTGAGAAGCTGTTCGGGATAGTCGGCGTAAGCCACAAAATAGGCTTTGTTTTTTTCAGTCGCGGTGAACATGTGCAGGTTGATTTTGCCCGCCATTGTATCGAGGGTTTTGGTTTCCTCTCTGAGAGCGATCGGCGACGTAACAGAGAATTTACCCGTCTGAGATTTAAATTCTTCAGATTTGACCCCCGCTCCACAGGCAGTCGTTAAGAATCCTAAAGAGAGAAGATAGAGCAAAACGAGAAATTTTTTCATGAGCCTGAGTTTGCAGAAGATTGGATAGGCGGACTGATTAAAATTCCCAAAAGCAACACGATCGACGTAATCACTCTTTACAGAACAGCCACACAAAAACAGGATGGACAACGCCACCCTGTAAACAAATCGTTACTTTTTGATCGCAGAAATGATTTGTAGACTGTTCAGCCTACTTTTAGCTTACTTGTTGGGCTGAGGGGTCATCCGCAAATAAGGTCTGACTTCCGTAACTCCTTTAGGAAACTTTTGTCTGGCTTCTTCGGTGGGGATCGAAGGCACCACTACGCAGTCGCCGCCATCTGTCCAGTTTGCAGGGGTCGCCACACTGTGATTGTCCGTTAATTGCAGCGAATCGATCACGCGCAAAATTTCGGCAAAGTTGCGACCAGTGCTAGCAGGGTAGGTGAAGGTGAGGCGCAGTTTCTTTTGGGGGTCGATGATGAAAACCGATCGCACCGTCAGCGTGTTGTTAGCGTTAGGGTGGATCATGTCGTAGAGGTCAGACACTTTACGATCGGGGTCAGCCAAAATCGGATAGTTGAGTTGAGCGCTTTGGGTGTCTTCGATATCGCCAATCCAGCCTTTGTGGGATTCAACATCATCAACGCTCAGAGCGATCGCTTTGACATTTCGCTTGTCGAATTCGGGTTTGAGATTAGCTACAACGCCCAATTCAGTCGTGCAAACAGGGGTGTAGTCTTTGGGGTGAGAAAAGAGAATCACCCAGCTATCGCCCGCCCAGTCGTAGAAGTCGATCGTACCTTGAGAAGAGTCTTGTGTGAAATTGGGAACGGTATCCCCTAGTCGCAGAGCCATAACTGATGTTCCTAATGATCGCAAGTTACTTAAAGATCATGCCACAAAACCCCGGTTTTCCGGTCGGAGTGCAGATCAATTATCCAAAATTCCTGACTCCGTAATTTAACTCAAGAACTAGGGAAATATGAAACTGTTAAGCAAAACTTAGCCGATCGTCCCCGTAGAAATCGCTAGACTAGCCTGAACGCCTGTGCGAATTCATTGAAAATGCTGAATCGAAACCAACCATTTTCAAGTTTAATCACAGAGGTTTACGTTAATTCTCAGAGAGATTCACAAAAACCTGATAAAGGAAGCGGAGATCTCGGTCAAGATATTATCAGACTTGGAAACTGCGTAGTAAAAATTCATGGATGCCAAAGCCTTTCTCACCGTTGATGAGCAACCGATAAGCCTGAGAGAATGTTTGAAATATCTTCAGACTTCTGGCAAACTTCAGGGATTTTTGGGAGACATCTTGCGGCAATACGTGCTAGAGCAAGAACTTGCCAACCGAGAAGATTTAGAAATTAATCCGGCAGTAGTTGAGCAAGCGGTGATTGATTTTCGGATTCAGCAGCAATTGACTGACCCTGGTGTGTTTCAAGAGTGGCTCAACCGCAACGGGTCTGACTATTCTACATTTCACAATCAAATTACCTCAAATTTTAAGTCAGAAAAGCTTAAAAGTGTCATCACAGAGCCAAAACTCCAAGAATATTTTATCGAACGAAAAGTGTTTCTCGATCGCGTCGTTCTCTCTCGCATCATTGTCGAAAATCAAGAGTTAGCCGATGAGCTAAAGATCCAGATTCAAGAAGGCACCAGCTTTGAGCAACTCGCCCAAGAACACTCGATCGCCGACGATCGCGTGTCTAATGGCATGATGGGGCCGGTCAGTCGCGGCACAATGCCTGACAATATTCGA
Source organism: Phormidesmis sp. 146-12 (assembly GCF_052939495.1). NCBI lineage: Bacteria > Bacillati > Cyanobacteriota > Cyanophyceae > Leptolyngbyales > Leptolyngbyaceae > Phormidesmis > Phormidesmis sp. 146-12. Next base: position 79,557 of record NZ_JBJPHS010000009.1, read on the forward strand.
GCGGCGATCGATTCTTCTAATCCTGGTGACTTGGTGGGGCCAATTGCGATCGAGAACCGATGGGCCCTGTTTAGAGTTGAGCAAGTGTTACCCGCCACTTTAGACAACGCCCAACTCAAGCAAGTTTTGCAAAACGAACTGTTTGAGCGCTGGCTGGCAGAAAAAATCCAAAAAATGGCCGTCAAGCTTCAAGTTGAGTAGAGGTGAGGAGTGCGGAGGGAGGAGAAGAGATGAATGTTATCTTTCAGAATTCAATTCTCTGAACCCAATCCAGACCTAACTCTCAAAACTCAATCTTCATTCAGCACCCCAATTCTCAAAACCCCACCTCTTAAAGCCTGCAACTCACCCCAAAGCTGAAATGTCAAAATCTGAAACCTAACTCTCAAACCCTTTTCACTCCTCACTCCTCACTCCTCACTTCCCCCAGCCCCCCTCCTTGCCAAATGATTACCAACGATGTTGCCGCCAATTTACCCTGGGAAACTCCGCCCCTGAGCTTTCTCAACCCCGAACAGCAGGTTCAGTTTAAGACCAAGGCTGAAATTCGTCGCTGTAAGCTGGGAGAACTTTTGTGGTCAGAAGAAACGCCTGATATTCAACTAATCGTTCTGGCGGGGAAAGTCAGATTAGTAGCGGACGAAGGACGATCGCTCCTCTTGCAGCCCGGAGAATGGGTAGGCGATTTGCTAGAACTGCCAGGTTGGAAGGCCAGAGCCGCCAGTAATGATGTTGAGGTGGTGCAGTGGAGTGCGACCAGTTGGGCTTCTTTATCGTCGCCGGAGATCGATCGCTTTTGGGCGATTCAGCGCAGCCGCTATCAACCTCAAACGGACAATTCTCCCCAGGTTGTGACGGGCTTTCCCTTTGTCTCGGCCGTCAATACGGGAGCGGCTGCTCTAACGATGGTAGCCAATCATCTGCAAAATTCCGTCCAATTGGAGTGGGTACAGCGTCAAATAAGAGGACAGCGCCCAACCGATCTCATCGATATGGCTGAGAAATTGGGACTGCAACTCCGCCGCATCGAAACCAATTGGCAAAGTCTGCGGCTGTTGGGATTTCCGGCTCTGATGCTCTGGCAACCGGGAGGCACAGGGGAACCTCACTGGGTTGTGGCATATGGCGTACGGGGCGATCGGCTTATCCTATCCGATCCGCTCAATCCCACGATGAATTGCGAAAGCGTGCATCGATCAGAGGTACAACAAGCCTGGGATGGGCAACTCTGGCAAGCCGAAGCGATCCAAAAACAGGAGCGATTTAATCTAAGCTGGTTTCTCCCGGCTGTTTGGAACTATCGCGGACTGCTGGGCGAAGTGCTGTTTGCCTCATTTACGCTGCAACTGTTGGGTCTGGCGACACCGCTGATTACTCAAGTCGTCATCGATAAGGTGATGGTACAGGGCAGCATTGCCACGCTGGATGTGATGGCGATCGCACTGCTAAGTGTGGCTGTGTTTGAAGCGCTGCTGGGAATTTTGCGGCTGTTTATTTTTACGCACACGGCACGACGGTTGGATCTCAGCCTCTCGGCCCAGCTATTTCGTCACCTGATGCGGCTGCCTCTGGCTTATTTTGAGTCTCGGCGCGTGGGCGATACGGTGGCGCGAGTTCAGGAGTTAGAAAATATTCGGCAATTCCTGACGGGGACGGCGCTGACAGTGATTTTGGACAGCATCTTTGCAGTCGTCTACCTGGCGCTGATGTTTTTCTACAGCGTTCCGCTGACGGGTGTGGCGTTGGCCGTCTTGCCTTTCTACGCAATCTTGACGCTTTTCGTTACTCCAATTTTGCGAAACCTGCTAAATGAGACGTTTAATCGCAGTGCCGATAGTCAGTCTTTTCTCGTAGAAACCATTACGGGAATTCACTCGGTCAAGGCGCACACCGCAGAAAAACCGTCGCGCGATCGCTGGGAAGGTCTCTTTGCTCGCTACATTCGCACCAGTTTCAAAGCTTCGACGACTTCCAATATCAGCAACAACTTAGGCGACTTTTTGACCAACTTCTCTTATTTGCTGATTCTTTGGTTTGGGGCAAATCTGGTAATCAAGCAAGAACTCACCGTCGGTCAGTTGGTAGCGTTTCAGATGCTATCGGGACGAGTGACGGGGCCGCTGTTGCGGCTGGTTCAGCTTTGGCAAAATTTGCAGCAGGTGTTGTTGTCGGTCGATCGCATCGGCGATATTCTCAACGTCGCCCCTGAAGCGGAACCGGGGTCAGGTCTGGTCTTGCCGCCGCTCAAAGGTCAAGTCACGTTTGATCAGGTATTTTTCCGCTACAACCCGGCTCAAGAACCTGTGCTGAAGGGTATTTCGTTTACGACAGAGCCGGGAATGCTGGTCGGGGTCGTGGGGCGCAGTGGGTCGGGCAAGAGTACGCTGTCGAAACTTTTGCAGCGATTGTATTTACCCGAAGCCGGACGAATCTTAGTAGACGGTTTTGACATCAAGAGCGCTGATTTGCATTCGCTGCGGACTCAGATGGGTGTCGTGCTACAAGAAGACTTTTTGTTTAAGGGCAGCATTCTTGACAACATTAGTTTGGGGCGATCGGATGTCTCAGCAGAACAGGTAGTCGAAGCGGCTCGATTGGCAGCGGCTCATGATTTTATCAGCGAAATGCCTCAAGGCTATGAAACCGATGTGGGAGAGCGGGGCACGGCGCTTTCGGGCGGTCAGCGTCAACGGGTTTCTTTAGCGCGATTGTTTCTCTCCAATTCGCCCATGTTGGTGTTGGATGAGGCAACCAGCGCCCTGGACAGTGAAACCGAGCAGCAAGTTCTGCAAAACCTGCAAAAACACGCTCAAAACCGCACGGTATTTCTGATTGCTCACCGCTTTGCGCCCCTCAGACGCGCTGATTTGATTTTGGTAATGGAGAAAGGAGTCATTGCTGAGAAAGGAACGCATGACGAATTGATTCGATCGAAGGGTCTCTACTGGTCACTCTACCAACGCCAACAAGCTGCGGTCTAAGCTGAAAGTGCGTTTTTACTTAATCATCGAAAAATGTGGGTGGAAACCCCGTCGTAGAACGACGGCTTTGCAAGCCGAAGCACTAACCGATACACTAGAACTGGTCACTGACCCACCCGCGACGATGGAGACATAA
>NZ_JBJPHS010000009.1:82760-115272 GCF_052939495.1 Phormidesmis sp. 146-12
TCTAAGAAGTGATTCTTGGAATCGCCGTGGCTTTACCCCGGTGAGGATGTCAACCTCTACTTCTTAGCACTTTGAAAGCGCTCTTTTGCCGCCTCAAAGGACTCTTTCATTACAGATTGGATACGCCTAGGATCGGGCTTTTTGCCGCCCATCAAATCCCCGAAATAAACGCAAGCCGTCTCACCCAACGACCAGGTGTAAGCCGTCGCCCAAGAAGCCGCGATCACACTGCCAAACCCCGGAATAAACTTGATCAACTCACGCCCGATCGCTTGCGCCACAAATCCACCTGCGATCGCACTCACCACGCCACCCGCCTGAGAAGGAGTCAATGTCTGACCATACAACTGCCCCAACGCTCCGACCATCGACACTTGCAGGGCGGTCAAAACGGGCATCGTCGCCAACGGTAAAGGAATCGCTGCCAAAGCACCCGCCATTACAGAAAACGGCAAAATGTAGCGGCGACCCGCTTCTCGATAAATATCACTGATTTGTTTTCCAGCGTCGCGATCGTCCAGTAGTTGAGAAATCGTTCGGGCCTCCGCTTCGGGGAGCAAATCTGCCAGCGCATCGACCAGCGTTTCTAGACCGTAGAATGTTGGAGTGAAGCCGTCTTCTTCTAATGTGAAATCGATTTGAATGGCGCGATCGAACAATCCCTGAAATCCTTTTTGTAAGGCAGCGAAGGCTCGATTGGTATCCTCATAGTCGGGGGGATAGGTAGGATGATCCATCACTTCAGACGGATAAAGTTCATGCAAACAGGTGACCACCAAGAGACAAGGCACTTCGGGATGCTGTTGGCGAATTCGACCTGCAATTTGTTTTAAAGTATCCGTCGCAAAGTCAGTGATCTTTACCGTCAAAATCAGAACTTTTGCTCTCGTTTCCTCGTTTTCCTGAATTTCTTCGACTAGCTCTCCAATCACTTCCGTCGTTTCTTGCGTGCCGTCGCCCAGTCCTACAGTGTCGGTGAAGACCAAAAGTGGCAGATCGTCGGTTGGGTAGTTGTAGCGTTGAGTAAACCGCGTGTGAGGACGAAAGCCCTGTCCAATAATTTCAGCCGAAACGCCCGTTAAGCCTCGAACGATCGAACTCTTTCCCGCTTGAGGTTTGCCCACCAAAATCGCCTCAGTCGTCGGCAACTCCGATCGCACCTTTTGCAAAATCCCTGCGATTTCCGCTTCGTCCACGCTAAACCAACCGATCACCGTATCCGAGACTTGCTGAACGGGCAGGGCTTTACCAATCGTTGAAAAAGCACCTCCAATCAAGTCACGGGTTGTGTCTACCCAGGATGGCTCTGACTTTGGAGATGCTTCAGTTTTTTGAAGGGCAGATTTTGTTTCTTTGGTTCGCTCAGTCATAGTCAGTGATCAGGCAGGAATGGCGATACTTTCAAACTATCGTACCTACTGATTTTCTAACAGATGAAAGAACCGAACCCTGTCGAATTTTAGGCTTGCCATTAACGGTTCAAACTCTAGCCTTCTTCACGATCGCCACCCGGAGAGGACTTGTAAAGGGCATCCAGTTGCTCACGGGCATCTTCTACCGTCATCGATCGCATCACCAGCAGCGGTTCGTCAATCATTCGACCATCGCTATCTAACAGTTCGGGGTGAGGCACCGATCGCAGCCGAGAAGACAGAGAAGAGCGAGGGTCATACCCAGAGCCACTTCTAGGAGCGTAATGACGCTGAGACTCAACCCCCAACGTCAACAAATTGCGAATGAGATTGCCCACTGCCATAAAAGCAAGCGCAGTAAAAGCCAAGATGTAAAGCAAATGTAGTACCATATCGACTCTCCCTTAATCCACGCTGGTTTGAAAGTGTGGAGATTAAAATTGTATTGAGTTTGACGGTCTGTGCAGCATTCAAGCCGAAGGTTTATGAGAATTATCTGAAAAATGGTTCTGACTATCTTCCTATAGTCTCTCAGATTTCTCAGAATTCGACTATCTGTTTTTAGACAGACTTACCAGACCGTAGCCGCATACTTACCTGCCAGCATTCTGCGACGAGTCGGTGCCAGGTCATGAGCATCGCTGTTTCGACCCCGACCTGCCCTTCGGTCACATTGAGTAACGTGCGAACCGTGTTGACCTCTTGATGTGCTTGTAAAACCCTTTCCAGTAGATTAGCCTGTTTCTCATTTTCAAGAAAGGGAATCTCCTGGTTTTCTAACAAAGTGCGCGATCGTGTAAACCAGTATTGAAAGTCTTCTAAAAGCGGCTCTAAAACAGTTTTGAGAATGTCTGGCTCTGGCAGATTTGAATGAAACATAAGTTAGTAATGTTTTGTAAAAGGTCAAGGGTTGCTAAAACTTTTTACATTTTGTAACGTTTTCTCATCTTATCGCTAAATTGCCCAAAATACGCATTCAGGCAGCAGATCGGTCAGGGCAAAAGCATCTAATTTCAAAAGAATAATAGTGTCAAGATAGTCCAACGATCGCTACTGGTTGGCTTGCCCTTCCTGATGAGAAGCCATCGCTGCAAACATTCTCAACATTATCGAGAATTGGCTCGACTTATTGACCTGATACGTTTGCTCTGCGATTCATCGGACATTTGGTGGTGATCGATGTGACAATCAGATAGTTTATGGATTCTTGAGTCAACGACTCAGCACTGAAGTGACTGAAGCTCTCCAGCTTAGAGACTTTAGTTTCAGTTGACCAGCTTCAGACCGTCTTGCTCAATTCCCCACGAGGGAAACCCTCCTCCAGGATTGAGCGCTTCGCGGTCTACGTTTTTTGAGTCACGACACCCTGGGATGCGACGCTAGTCCCTTGCTCTGTCGTTAATCGTTAAACATCTTTATTTGGGTTAAGGACGTGCGATTAGCCGAACAAGCGCTCAACCTTGGAGGAGGGTCTCCCTCCGTAGAGGATTGAGTAAGAAGCTCTTAAAACATTGGCGAAGCGAACATCACTCCGCAAGGAGGCTACTGCGGTAGCAAACAACGTCGCGATGCGTACAGGACGAACGATTTGAAACGGTAATTGTCCCGTTGAAAGTGCAATACAAAAGCACCCCGAATCAATTGCCCCAAGGCGGTCGCGACACCCAAAATCTAGGAAGAACCCGGCGGTTAAAACCGCTCGTTGGCTTCCCTCTCAGGTCTAAAGACGCTGAGTTTCCCACCTATCGAGGAGTTTTTATGATTTGGATCATGGGAAATGGCAGTCAATGTAGGAGATTTCCTTTAATAAATTTACCCGGCTGTCTCCATCGAGAGTTCTGAAAGTCAAAGTCCCCCAGAATTGGAAGATTTAGGGGGCTTCCCAAGGTTGGTAACCTCTTTGCTAGAAATCTCCTTAGATCTCCTGAGAACTCAATATCTCCACCAGAACGTTTCTACTCAACTTGCTTGGTTGGTAGAAAACTTGTCTCAAGTCAAAGCCTTAACTCAAGCGGAAATAGAGGGGCAGCTTGCTCAAGACCAGATTCGAGAAAATCAGTTTTTTATTGAGTGGTTAGTGCCAAGTCTTAATTTAGAAACATAGCTGGAGTTAGTGACTGAATTGGTTGAACTGCAACGCCAACTGAGTCGATGGAAACAAGGGTCAACGCTTTGGTCGAGTCCAGTCGATCGCTTGCAGATTGCTAAACATGCCCAAGAATGGAGAGATCGCCTGCTCAATCTCCCTGGGCTGTTGGTGAGTTAGATTGTTCTGGAGAAACGCGACAAGAATCTGGATTTACTCCGGCAGAAGCTTTTCTAGCAGGGTGTAAATATCTTTTTTGTCTCCCTCCTTTCGTCTGCCAATGCCAACGACTAAAATGAGCACTTGCGCTTGCTCGACCTGATAGACAATGCGATAGCGTTGCCCAACAGCTCGAACGCTGCGAAATCCTGAAAGATTATCCACCAGTGCTTTCCCTTGTTTTTCTGGCTCGGTTTTAAGCTGGTCAATGCGATCGCGTAGTTTTTCTTGCTCTCGTCGATCTTTAACCGCAGCCAGCATTTCCAGGGCGAGTGGGGTGAGTTGAATCTTATATTCAATTCCGTTGGCGGCACCCGTCACAGCCCTAGTTGAGCCTTGGCACTCTCCCAGGCAATGGTTTTGCCCTGTTCAGCTTGAGTGATGCTTTGGCGCAATCGAGTAACAAATTCGGTGTCGGTGAGAATGTCGAGCGTTTCGAGCAGTTCGGTCAGATGGCTGTAGCTGAGGGCAGCGATGACAGGAACCCCATCTTGAGTAATGATGATGGGTTCGTCCGTCAGTTCGTCAGGAAGGTTGGGGAGTTGTTGTTGCGCTTGGGCGATCGTGAGTTGCTTGGGCATCGGCTGAGAGACGAGTCAGAGTGAATTCACTGTAACACCCGGTGCCAGGTAACGAATTGCTGAAACGCTGATTATTTGGCTAAAAGGGCCACCATTACAAGTCTTTAGAAACTACTGAAGCCTTTAGATCCTACAGTTTACAAGTTTCTGCACGAGAGAAGACTTCTCCCCTTCATCATCACCAATTCCCCACCACCAACCCAAATTAAAACCACTAATCGACAGAACCACCGGAAGGTGTCCATCTCTGGCTTTAGTGTCGAAAGTGACATTGCGGTAAACGATCCATTGATTGTTCACACGCCAACCTACTTGATCGCCGAAACAAAACCAAGCCTTCTCATCATACTGTCCATCAGGTTTACCGCCACAGTCTTCTACGTAGATTTTCTTTTGGGCACTGAATCCGAACTTGCCATCACTATTGGCAACCCACAGTTGATCAATTTTGCTCAATACTTCACAGGGAAATTTTTGAATGGTTTCGGGGTTTAGCCAGCGTTCCTTTTCCCGATTCGCAACTCTGAGCATCAAATTGTTGGTTTCCTGGTCAGCATCCTCCCATTTCCCTGTTTTTAGCAAGCCTTCTAACTTGGAGTAATCAACAGGTGGAAAGGATAAGGGAGATGCGGGGGATGAGGGGAATGGAGAAGGTGAAGGCAATGGAGATGATGGGGAGAATGAGGGGGATGGAGAAGGCGAAGGCAATGGAGATGATGGGGAAGATGAAGTTGGTTGAGATGGCAGTTTGATTAACTGACTGGCGATCGTTACTCCCACCACTCCCACTCCTGCTGGAACTGCCCACTTGAAGAACTGTCGTCGGCTTAGTGAAGGGGGTGTATGAGGCTGAGAAGCTCTAGAAGATGCTGTTGTTTGGGGTGGTTCCGGTGAAGGTATTGCTGTTCTGGCGCGGCGCTGCATACCCAGATTTTGCAGAGCTTCGATCGCCTCCATATCTGAACCGGAAGCAGCCAACACACGAATCCACAATCGTTGCGCCAAATCCCAATCTTGAGTTCTCTCGGCACGATAGGCATCATTTTTCAGCGTGGCAATATCGATCGAACTCGCGTGTTGAGGCATCAAGATCAGGTGCGATCGGTTCAGCGGTTCGGCGATCGTGTAGGGAGTTTGTCTGACTCTGCCCACATGTTGACTGATCAATTCAGGCACACGATGTTCGAGATACTGGTTTAGTCGTTCCACAGTGGCACATCGACCTCGAATTCCCAGTCCCTCAATCAGGGCATAGGTAAAGGCTCCCTGTTCAATTGCCTCCAACTCATAAGAATACTGGTCGGGACTGCAAGAAAAGAGGCTGATCACTCCAGTTTGGCGGGCTTCCGCTTCTGTTTGTTTACCAATCCCTTCACCACTTTTCTGCCCCCCACTGCGACAGGCATCCAGAATCATCACCGCATTGTCGGCTCCACAACTTCGCAGATAGTTGGTGATGGTATTCGTCGAAATGCCTGTGTTTTCAATATCTTCAGGATCACCATCCAGAGGCATCAGATAGTCCTGCCCCTTGTGTGGAACTCCATGTCCGCTGAAGAAGAACCAGAAGTTATCGCCATCCTGCATGAACGGTGCTGCAAAAATCTGGCGCAGAACTTGCAGCAGGTTTGCTCGAAAGGGTTTAGTGCGTTTGCGGTTAACATCGGGAGAATCATCGGTAAACAGAAAGATGTTATTGAACCCGGCTTCCTGCCTCAAAAAATTGTGCATCATTTCTGCATCCCGCTTGGCATACTTCAGCGGCTGCAAAAACTCGTACTGGTTGATGCCAATGACGATCGCCCAATTGTTTGCCATCTATCTGTTTGTGTTCGATCTTGTGAATTTTAACTTAATGGCACCCTTCCCAGCAGCTTTTCCTCCTGCAGCTAACTTAACCTCTCCTTCCCCGCTGATTTCCACCGATAGCTCCACCTCATCCAGCTTCATGTCCGATTCTGAGCCAATTTGCTGATCCACTTGCTTAAACAAGCGTCCAATCAGTTGTAAAAACTGGTTCATGTTCTGCTCTAACTGTGAGACAGGCAACCGGACTTCCCTAAAGCTCAAGAAGCGCTTGCGGACTTCCTCACCCCATCCCCGTTGCCCCTCAACTGGTACAGAAGCCTCGTCAGTCTCATCGGTCACAATCACAAGGTAGTCTTCTGGCGTAAACAAAAGGGGCTAGAGGATTAGCATGATGATAACTCTCCGCTCAAGGTTTAAGCCAACCCACACGCCATCACGCTAATCCTGCAAATGAGAAAGTGACTGCTGAAAAAGCTGGCTGACCAGGCAGCTAAACTCAGGCAGAATTGGGCTGGTCAATTCATCCTGCTGATACAGCGTCGCCACCAACCTTAGAACCGCATTCTCCCGGCTGCGTTTGCCAATTCACAATCCAGTATTCCAGCACCCCTCGAACCGAATACAGCTTCAGCTTGGCTTCTCGGTCGCGTTTCCAGGGCGAACGCATTTAGTTTCAAGAGAATAATAGTGTCGAGATAGTCCAATGACCCTACTGGTGGGCTTACCCTTCCTGATAAGAAGCTATTGCTGCAAATATTCTCAACATTATCGAGAGTTGGCTCGACTTGCCATAATGCGTTTGCTCTGGCGGATCGGTAAGATAGTAAAGGCAACGAGTTTTAGAGTCTTAGCGAGAAGAGAGGATTTCTTCTCAGGACTCAACTCAGAGCGTAAAACTTTTATCTCGTGATCTCATGTCTGCCGAAGAATCTTCTAACCCGCCCGAAAAACTTCACTTGCCCAAGACCAGCGAATCTGTGTTGTTACAAAAAATTCGTCATACCGCCTCTCATGTGATGGCGATGGCCGTGCAGAAGCTATTTCCTAAAGCGCAAGTGACGATCGGGCCCTGGATCGAAAACGGTTTCTATTACGATTTTGACAATCCTCAACCGTTTACCGAAAAGGATCTGAAGGCGATCAAAAAAGAGATGATCAAAATCATCAATCGCAAACTACCTGTGGTACGCGAAGAAGTCAGTCGCGAAGAAGCCGAACGCCGCATCAAAGCGATTAATGAACCCTACAAGTTAGAGATTTTGGAAGGGCTAGAAGAACCCATCACGCTCTATCACCTGGGCGAACACTGGTGGGATTTGTGCGCCGGGCCGCATCTTGAGAATACGGCTGAGTTAAAACCAGATGCGATCGACCTCGAAAGTGTAGCAGGTGCCTATTGGCGCGGCGACGAAACCAAGGCCCAACTCCAACGCATCTATGGCACTGCCTGGGAAACACCTGAACAGCTAACCGAATACAAACGCCGCAAAGAAGAAGCCCTGAAGCGCGATCACCGCAAACTGGGCAAAGAACTCGGCTTATTTATCTTCTCGGATCTGGTCGGCCCCGGTCTGCCCATGTGGACACCCAAAGGAACGGTGCTCCGATCGACCCTCGAAAGTTTTCTTCAAAAAGAACAACTCAAGCGGGGCTATCTTCCAGTCGTCACGCCTCACATTGCCAGAGTTGACCTGTTCAAAACCTCTGGACACTGGCAAAAGTATAAAGAGGACATGTTTCCTCTGATGGCGGAAGATTCGGAAGCGGCCGCAAGTGAGCAAGGCTTTGTCATGAAGCCGATGAACTGCCCATTTCACATTCAGATCTATAAGAGTGAATTGCGATCGTACCGAGAACTTCCCATGCGGTTGGCGGAGTTTGGCACGGTTTATCGATACGAACAATCAGGCGAATTGGGCGGTTTGACCAGAGTACGCGGCTTTACCGTTGATGATTCTCACTTGTTTGTCACGCCTGAGCAGCTAGATGCTGAGTTTCTCAACGTGGTGGACTTGATTCTTTCGGTGTTCAAAAGTCTGCAACTCAAGAACTTTAAAGCGCGTTTGAGCTTCCGTGATCCCGCGTCGGATAAGTACATTGGCTCTGATGAAGCCTGGGACAAATCTCAGGGTGCCATTCGTCGTGCGGTCGAAACTTTGGGCATGAACTACTTTGAAGGCATTGGTGAAGCCGCATTTTACGGCCCAAAACTGGACTTTATTTTTAGTGATGCGCTCGATCGCGAGTGGCAGTTGGGCACCGTCCAGGTCGATTACAACTTACCCGAACGGTTTGATCTGGAATACGTGGCTGAAGATGGCACTCGCAAACGACCTGTGATGATTCACCGTGCGCCATTTGGATCGTTAGAACGGCTGATCGGCATTTTGATCGAAGAGTATGCGGGCGATTTTCCCGTGTGGCTGGCTCCGATTCAGGTTCGGCTGTTGGCGGTGGGCGATGAATTTGTGCCGTTTGCCAAACAGGTGGTTGAGCAAATGTTGGCGTTGGGCATTCGGGCTGAAGTGGATCTGAGTGGCGATCGCTTAGGCAAGCTGATTCGCAATGCGGAGAAGGACAAAATTCCGGTGATGGCGGTGGTTGGTGCCAAAGAAGTGGAAGCTAATTCGCTGAGTATTCGGACTCGTGCATCCGGTGAGTTGGGGGCAGTTGCGGTGAGTGAAGTGCTCGATCGCCTAAAACAAGCCAACGAAAACCACGGCAACTTCTAGAATTCGCTTTCACCTTGAAGGGATTTCTAGTTTGTGAATAAGCGCGCATGAAACTCTATCGGCTGTTAGAGATCAATTTTGAGTGGGACGAGGACACTACCGCTTCGCCTCGGCATCCAATCTTTGACGTACTCTCACGGTTGCAATGCCGTCTACACCTAGCCCAACTCGTACTTGAAAGGCTCTGACCGCTTCTTGAGTGGGCATGTCGTAATAGCGATCGATCGGCAAATCACTCTTCAGCACCACTCTTAGACTGAATCGCAAGTTACGAACGATCGCGGCGGCTTTTTCTTGAGTTGGTTGGTCAGCCCCACCATTCACAGACAACCCATAGCGCTGCTGAAAGTCTCGAATCGCAGCGATCGCAGGCGCATCTGTGAGCGGACGTTGAGGATTGATGTCATAGCCTAACCCTCGCAAAACCAGCCGAAACTCTGACTCGTTGTAGAGATTGCCCAAAGGGACAGAAGGCGTTGGCGGCGACGCGACTCCTTGCGGGGAACTCGAAGAGGGTGTAAGCGTGGTTGGGTTTCGGGGGGTTGCGTCGTTGAGAATATCGCTGATGCGCTGACGAGTCTCAAAGGTGGCAATTCCCGTCTCAGGTAAGCCATTTTGTCGCTGAAACAGCCTGACGACACTCTCGGTTTGTTTGCCATAAAACTGACTTCCGGGTAGCTGGGGGCTGGGCTGAATCACTCGGTTGAGATTAGTTTGCAACTGACGCACCAACTCGGCAGCTTTGTCTTGAGTCGGTGGATTGAGTGTGCCATCGACAGGCAACCGATTTTGAGCCTGAAAATCACGGATCGCCTGCTGCACGATCGGGTCAGTCAACGGGGCACTGAGCGACACCGGATAGCCAAACCCATTTAGCACTGAAATAAACTGCTCTGGCGCATAGTCTTGACTCCGAACTGCCCAGGCTGGCTGCACACTCACCGCTGTCCCGATTAAAACGGTGGCGATCGTCATCCCAAATCCATTATTCATCTGACACACTCCTCACTGGTCTACCTTGAGAATTTACCTGATTCTGAGATTTTCTCAAATGCTCTGTTCTTGACAAATCGAAGTGCTACCCGTCCAAGGCTCACGGGATTAATAGACGAACGATTCAAATTTCTCTTGTCTCTGCATGACCTACAATCTCAGAATTGCTGACCTGCCCCAAAGCGAACGTCCGCGTGAACGGCTGATGGCTCAAGGCTCCAAAAGTCTCTCAACGGCTGAATTGATTGCTATTTTGCTGGGCACAGGTCAAGGAGCGGGCAAACTGTCTGCGGTTGGGTTGGGACAGTACATTTTGCAGCAGTTGGGTCAACATCAGCGCGATCCGTTGGGAGTCTTGCGCGAAGTCAGCATCCAAGAGTTGACGCAGATTCCAGGGATTGGGCCCGCTAAGGCGACGACAATTTTGGCCGCGATCGAGCTAGGCAAGCGCGTCTATCAATCTCGCCCGGCCGACAAAACGGTGGTCGATGATCCCTCAGTGGCGGCGGCGGCGTTGAGTCACGATCTGATGTGGCAGTCTCAAGAACGATTTGCCATCGTGTTGTTGGATGTCAAGCATCGGCTGATTGGCACTCAAATCATTACGATCGGCACTGCAACCGAGACGTTAGCTCATCCGCGCGATATTTTTCGAGAAGTGATCCGGCAGGGGGCGACTCGTGCGATCGTGGCTCACAATCATCCCTCTGGCAATCTTGAACCCAGCCCTGAAGATATTTCGCTCACTCGTCAATTGCTTTCTGGCGCTCAATTGTTGGGGTTGCCTGTCTTAGATCACCTGATTTTGGGCAATGGCGATTACCTCAGTCTGAGACAAACCACTTCGCTGTGGAATGAGCTACCCCAGGGAGATTAGCAGGTTTTACGAACCCTTTTGGTTTTGCGATCGAAAGCGTCCCTCTACAAATTCCCGAACCTTCAGATGCTTGGTTTTGCGTCCGGTGACTCGTTCTCGCCACATGCGAAAGCTGGACGGCTTCATCTCTCGACGCATCAGGGCGATTACCTGCTTTTCGCTGAGACCAAACTGAGTCTCGATCGCGTCAAATGAAGTTCGATCTTCCCATGCCATTTCGAGAATGCGGTCGATCGCTTCGCTGCTCAAGTCTGGTAAATTCATCGCTCCATCGCCTCGACTGTTTTGGGAACTGCGGCTGTCAACACATCATGTCCAGTTTCAGTCACCAGCACATCGTCCTCAATGCGGATACCGATTCCTCGCCAGCGATCGGGCACTTCGGGCTGACCTTCAAAGGGTTGGAAGTCGGGACGAATGTAGATTCCAGGTTCGACCGTGACGACTTGCCCAGGTTGGAAGTTTTGCCAGGTTTCGCCAATTTGCCGAACACCCACATCATGCACATCCAAGCCCAACCAGTGACCCGTTCCGTGCATAAAAAACGGCTTGTACTTCTTTTCTTTGATGATTTCTTCGATATCGCCTTGCAAAAGTCCCAGATCCATTAAGCCTTCGACGATCGTTCTCACTGAGGCATCATGAAACAAATTCCAGGGCGCGGCGGGCTGGACTTGCTCGATCGCATTCAGTTGAGCCTTTAGCACCAGTTCATAGAGAATTTTTTGTTCTTGAGTGAATTGGTTGCCAACGGGATAGGTGCGCGTGATGTCGGAGTTGTAGTAATCGTAAGAACAGCCCGCATCGACTAACAGCAATTCTCCATCCTGCATCTGGCGATTATTTTCGGTGTAGTGCAAGATGCAAGCGTTTGCCCCCGACGCGACGATCGACGGATAGGCTGCTCCCACGCCGCCCCGCAGTCGAAACAACCGCTCCATTTCTGCCTGAACTTCGTACTCATAGCAGCCAGGTTTTCTCATTTCAAGGGCTAACTGATGAGCCTCGGCCGCGATCGCCACCGCTTTTCGCATCAGATCCAATTCACTCGCACTTTTGGTTTGGCGTAAAGGATGCAGCAAAGGAGCCGGATCTTCGATCGCGATCGGGGCAGTTCCCGTTTTATCGTAGGTAGCCATCAGCCGTTGCCAGAGATCGAGAATGGTTTGGTTGAAGGGACGATCGCGCCCCAGATGATAGAAGATGCGATCGGCTTTTTCGACATACTGCGTCAGTTTTTCGTTGAGTTCGCTAATGGGATACGCTTCGTCTGCGCCGTACTGTTCTTTAGCGGCATCGACTCCAATCCGGTAGCCTGACCAGGTTTCTTTGTCTCGATCTTTGGGCTGGACGAAGAGGATAAACTTGTGCGTCTCGTGCCAGGGAGCTAACACCGCAACTGCATTCGCTTCATTGAACCCCGTCAGATAAAAAAAGTTGCTGTCTTGCCGAAAGTTATATTCCACATCGTTGTGCATGACAGCCGCTGGCGCACTTCGCAGGATCGCCGTCCCGTTGCCAATTTTTGCCATGAACTGTTCGCGCCGTTGACAAAATTCTGATTGCATCATGAAGCCGTTTTGAGTTTACTACGATTGTTTTTGAACAAAGAATTTTTGAACAAAGAATTTCTGAATAACCAACTTCTGAGAAATGGCAGGCGTTTTAGAAAGTTGATGTTTTAGAAACCTACAGTTTCTCCTTAATCCAACTTCTCAGCAAGATGAGAGACTGTGCCAAGCCGATCGAGTCGCTCTGTTCCAGAAATTCCAGCACTCGTTTGGCAGGCAGCAGCGGAAACGCCACACTATTTGCAGATTGAATGTAATGGTCGCCCTGCAATTCATAAATCATCAGATTGCCTTTTAGCACGTCGTCGCCGATCGTCGTCACATACTGCCAGACTTCTGGGATGGCCATCGCCGCATAGATTGCAAACTGATTCAACGTACTTTTGTTGATGGTGATATCCAGTACCAGATCCGGTGGCGCAACCTGTTCGAGATTAAGTTCTGCGCGACGGCGCATTTCGACTTCTTTATCCAGGTAATAAGACGCTTCGGGCTGAATGCAGCAGGACAGATCAGGACGCTTGAGCAATACAGAACCGATCGAGCTAACTTGCAAAACCAGTTCATCCGCAAAGACGAGAATCAGCGACTCGATCAGCCGACTACAGCGTTCATGCTCCTCCAACGGGGTCATCATTTCAAGCTTGCCGCGATCGTAGGTCATTCTGGCGACCCGATTAGCGCCCAACTCATTGAGTAACGTCTCAAACTGTTGCCAACTTACGCCTGATAACGTCACTCTCTTTTCAGTAGGAGCGGGTTTCTTCGCCATGCTCGTTTCCTTCGACACCGTTCTACTTTCTGATTTTACTGCGATCTCTTCGAGTTACTCACAAGGGGTCGCTTCCGTCTGAAGGGTTTCCCCCGATCGCAATTCTGTCTGAGTTTGATCAAAGGCGGGATCGCAGCAAGTTAGAACAGATCTGGACGCAAAAGTTTAAGGAGAAGAAGGTGAACGGTAAGTTTTTCAAGCGAAGCGGTCAGGTTTTTCTGGGTTCGGTTTTCGTCGTGGCTTCTCTGTTGGCGATCGGGTACTTTACCCCCCGAAGATGGAACGCCTCACAAACCTGTGATAGTCCTTATCGAATCTATGTGGAGGGCGATCAAATGCACGTCAATCTGATTTTGCCTGTCCGCAATCAAACGAATGATTGGAACCAGTTTTTACCGATACAAAAGATTGGTCGAGATTCGCAAGAGAACTATCGATATCTGAAATTTGGCTGGGGCGATCGCGACTTTTATATGAACACGCCAAACTGGTCAGAAGTGAGAATCACCAACGTTCTCAGAGCTTTATTCATGCCTGGAAATCCAACCGCAATGTATGTCCAGGGGTTTACAGATCTGCCTCAAGAAAAAGGCGTTGAAATCAAGTGCGTTGGAGTCAGTCAAAAAGACTATTCTCAGATGGTTGACTTCATTCAAAACTCCTTTGAACGCGACGCAAAAGGCGCTCCGATTCGCATTCAAGACGGCGGCAACGAGACGAGCGGATTTTATGAAGGTACGGGACATTATTCTGCACTAAAAACCTGTAATACCTGGGCTGCCAATGGTTTGAGAGCCGCCAATATCAACACGCCCCTCTGGTCAGGACTGGCTTCCTCAGTGATGAGACAAATTCAGGGCTGTGAATGCGATCGTTAAAATGACCACTGCATAGGTTATGTTGAGAATCGCTGCGAGGCTTTTGGGGGGACTCAGAAGCGCTATTCTACTCATTACAGAACAAAAATTAGACAATGCGTTTCTCGAAAATTCTGATTGCCAATCGGGGAGAGATTGCCCTACGAATCCTTCGCACCTGTGAGGAGATGGGGATCGGTACTGTTGCGGTTCATTCCACTATCGATCGCCACTCTCTCCATGTGCAATTGGCTGATGAAGCCGTGTGCATTGGTGAGCCTCCCAGCAGCAAAAGTTATCTCAACATTCCCAATATCATCGCCGCGGCTCTGACTCGCAATGCGACGGCCATTCATCCTGGCTATGGGTTTTTAGCCGAAAACGCCCGCTTTGCCGAGATTTGCGCCGACCACCAGATTGCGTTTATTGGGCCGTCTCCCGACTCGATCCGATCGATGGGTGACAAGTCAACCGCCAAAAAGACGATGCAGCGCTCCGGGGTGCCGACGGTTCCTGGAAGTAAGGGATTGGTGCAGGATGAAGACGAGGCTCGAACGATCGCTCGAACGATGGGCTATCCCGTGATCATTAAGGCGACAGCGGGTGGCGGCGGCAGAGGAATGCGTCTGGTCAACACCGATGACGAACTCGGCAAAATGTACATGGCCGCCCAGGGAGAAGCAGAAGCCGCCTTTGGCAATTCTGGGGTGTATTTAGAGAAGTTTGTGCAAAAGCCTCGCCACATTGAGTTTCAGATTTTGGCAGACACCTATGGCAATGTGATTCACTTAGGCGAACGGGAATGCTCAATTCAGCGTCGTCACCAAAAGCTGTTAGAAGAAGCCCCCAGTTCTGCATTGACTCCCGCCCTCCGCGAAAAAATGGGAGCCGCCGCCGTGGCCGCCGCTGAGTCGATCAACTATGTCGGTGCGGGAACGGTGGAATTTTTGCTGGATCAGTCCGGCGAATTTTACTTTATGGAAATGAACACTCGCATTCAGGTCGAGCATCCCGTGACCGAAATGATCACCGGGATCGATTTGATTGCCGAACAGATTCGCATCGCTCAGGGCGAAAAATTGAGCCTGACTCAAGATCAGGTAATTTTGCGGGGACATGCGATCGAGTGTCGCGTCAATGCCGAAGACCCCGAACACAACTTTCGTCCCAGTCCCGGTCGCATCAGTGGATATTTGCCTCCTAGCGGGCCGGGTGTACGAATGGATTCTCACGTCTACACCGATTATGAAATTCCGCCCTACTACGATTCGCTGATTGGCAAACTGATCGTCTGGGCCAGCGATCGCCCCTCTGCCATCCGCCGCATGAAGCGGGCTTTGAGAGAATGTGCCGTAACGGGATTGCCGACGACGATCGCCTTCCACCAAAAGATTCTCGAAACGCCAGAATTCCTCAAAGGTGATATCTACACCAATTTTGTAGAAAGCGTGATGATGAACAAGAAATAGGAAAACGGTGAGTCCGAATTCTCCTATCTCATCGCCTATCTCATCGCCATTGTGATCAGGCCTTGCTGTCCGAGCAAAATTTCTCTAGCAAGGCTAAAAATACCCACCCAAACGATCGGCGTAATATCCACCCCCCCGATCGGCTGAATCACTTTGCGAGTGGGCGACAAAAACGGCTCCGTCGGAACAGCTACTAAATTGAACGGAAACTGGGTCAAATCGACTTGTGGATACCAGGTCAAAACAATTCGGAAAATGAATAAAAAGGTCATCAAGCCAAGCAGGATACTCAGCGACCCAGCAGCAATTGTCGAAAAATCCATAGGAGAGTCAAAATCTTTAAGCTTTGTAACTCAATTCTAACTTTACTCGGCTCCCTCAGTTTGCTCGATCGGTTTGAAAAGGAGCTATGCAAGGGGGAACTGAACCCGTAAAATTAGAATTACTTGCTTGTTGTTCACAAAAGGACATTCAAATCCATGACTCCTTCTTTAGCAAACTTCTTAGGAAGCCTCGCCGCTGGTCTTTTTATTGTGCTGGTTCCGGCTACGATCGGACTCATTTTCATTAGCCAAAAAGATAAAATTAGACGCTCTTAATTGGTCAAAATTCAAGACAATCTTTTTTCAGGTTCTGGTCAGAACCATCCTCTTACGATTAAAACCTCAGTTAAAGTAGAGGCAGTCGCCTTGAAAACTGGGGTTTTTGCTTTGACGGGCAAAACTTGGGGTCTAATCAACGGTGCGATCGCTTGAAATCTGAGACAAATCTATGACTTTGAAAGTAGAGATTTTAGGCATAACTCGCTAACATGGGACTTACCTAGGAGACCGGGAATGGTTAATTTTCAGTTCAATCTTGCAAGCGTCTCAGGTATTCTCCTCGCAGTCGGTGGAGCAGCCCTCTATGCTGTGCGATCGACGCGCCCTGAGTTATCTAGAGATCACGATATTTTCTTTTCTGCTGTCGGGCTACTGTGTGGCTTGATTTTGATTTTTTATGGCTGGCGATTTGACCCGATTATGCAGTTTGGTCAAGTTTTGCTGACGGGGGCCTCGATTTTCTTTGTCGTCGAGAATCTGCGTCTGAGAAAGGTTTCGACCGAGCAGGCCAAGAAAAATACGCCCATCGTGGACAGCGATCGTCCTGTGAGCCGCAGCTACAAAACGACCTACAACGCTGAGTTTGACGACCAAGAAGTGATCAACGATCGCGTCAGCCGTCCTCGCATTCAAGGCAGCCGAGAAGTTCGCTCTGAGCGCGATGAATATGACAGTCGTCGCCGCCCCACAACCCGCCGCAATCCTGACCCTCGAATCGATTCTGACGATCGTCCCCGTCGTCGCCCGCGCGCAGATGACTCGATCATGGATGCGACCTCCGAATCGAACGGATATGGCAGTGCTTGGGGAGCCGACGACCGATCTCGCAGCCGCAATACGCCTCCTTCTAGCCGTCCCAGAAGACCTCGCCCTACCGATGATGAAGCGTCTTCTCGCCGCAGAGAAGTTGTCCGCCCATCTGATGATTATGTCGAGTACCGTCCGATCGAATCCAATGACGACGAAAATGACAACTGGGGAAATTCTTAGCCTTTTGTTCTGAATATCGCTGAAACGTTGATCCCCCCGTTGCTTCCTACAATTTGTGAAGTCGGGGGGATTTGCTATGAGGGCGTGCTGTATTCTGCATTTCGTCAAGCTGATTGTGTGGTTTCTGGAACTGGAATTTTTAGGCTGTGAAAAGGCTGTTTGGTCGATTACTTTCTCTATTCATAAAACTCGCCCTCCTGGGAACGACAGCCTGCGCCCCTCCTGCGGGGATGCCGATCTGCTCCACCGCTCTCAACACCCGCTACAACGAAGAACAGCCTGCCCTGAGTGGAGACGGTCGCCTGCTGGCATTGGTGTCGAACCGCAACGGCAGCCGCAATATTTTGGTTTACAACCTACAGCAACAACAGTTTGTTGAATTGCCACGACTCAATCGACCCGACGCGATCGCCGAAAGTCCCAGTCTCAGCTACACTGGACGCTACCTGGTTTACATGGCCAGCGACCGCGGCACTCCAGAAATCCGCCTGTACGATCGAGCCACTCAGCAGCCCCAGGTTTTGATGTCGCTCTATCCAGGTTGGGTGCGCCGTCCGAGTATCAGCCCCGATGGGCGCTATGTCACTTTTGAAAGCAGTACTCGTGGGCAGTGGGATGTCGAAGTCTTGGATCGCGGGGCCTTTGTGGAGTTGGATTTTCCTGGCGATCGTCGGTCTGCTCCCTAAGAGATTTTTGGCGTGAAACGTTCTGTTTTGGTGTGGATGGCGATCGTTCCCTTGCTGCATAGCTGTGGGGGCAATCAGTTGCTGACGTTTCCGTTTGATCCGGGAGGGCGCAGTCTCAACAGTCCCTATGCAGAAATAAATCCTCGGATTACAAAGCGCTACATCGTGCTGGCCTCCGATCGTCGGGGCACACAAGATATTTATCTGTACGACACGATCGAGCAGCGCTTAATTGATTTGCCAGGACTCAATGCACTCGATTTGATGGCTTCTCACCCTGACATTTCTGAAGATGGGCGGTTGATTGTTTTTGCGGGGAGTCGGCAAGGCAGAACGGGGATCTATCTGTACGATCGAGAACTTTGCCAGCTTCGCAACTTGACCGAAAATCTACGTTCAGAAGTCAGAAATCCCACCATTAGCGCCAACGGCAGTACGATCGCCTTTGAGTCAAACGCTAGAGGGCAGTGGGATATTTTGCTCTACGATCGCACCGGGCAGCCCCTCAACATTCCAACCGATCCCCAGTAGAAGGCGATTATCTCAAGCCTATCCAGCTAAAAAAGTCCTGGCCTGTCGAGAATTCAAGAATCAGCAAAGCGGCGAACCCGATCATGGCAAATCGGCTGTTGATCCGTTCTGCGTAAGGTTTCCAGCCAAAAGCGGGAGGTTCTGACTGGGGATCTTGATTGTTTGGGGCGGGAGGTTGAGAACTCATGAGTCAGAAGACGTGATAGAACTCTTTGATTGTGCCTCATAAGATTGAACAGATTCAATCAACAATCGCACTTCCTTCACCCCTTCAGATGGCTCAAACTTAAGCGGAAACTTCTTACGGGTGATCATCTTCAATCCCAAAGGCGCAAGGCTCAATAGCCCTCTCAGGTCTCTAAAACTGTTGCCCACCACCTGCAACCCAAACAGCCGCTCATCGATCCAGCCGCCTTGTTTGACGAGACTGATCAGCGTTTTACGATGTCGAATCGATCGACTCTCTTGCCCCGTTTTGCCGACTAAAATCTCGTTCTTGATCTTGCCAATTTGATCCATTGGCGCGACCTCCATCGGGCACACACTATTGCAGTAATAGCAGCGCGTGCAGCCCCAAACGCCCGCCGTTCCTTCGTTGTATTTCTCCAAGCGATCTGCGGTTTGGTCATCACGATTGTCTGCCACCATTCGATAGGCTTTGGCTAGGGCATGAGGCCCGACAAAATCAGGATTGACCTCGCGGGCATTGCATTCTGAATAGCAGGCTCCACAGAGAATACAGTTTCCCGACTGGTCAAGCTGCGATCGCTCCTCTGGAGTTTGGAGAAATTCGCGTTCTGGAATCTGCCGCGCTGCGGTACTCACGTAGGGATCGACGGCTTTCAGATTAGCCCAAAATCCCTGCATATCGACCACCAGATCTTTGATCACGGGCATGTTACCCATCGGAGCAATGGTAATTTCGGGCACCTCAGAATCCGAGGGAAATCGAGCAATTTCGCTACCCACATTTTCTTTGCAGGCTAGAGCCGATCGCCCATTAATTCGCATTGAACAACTGCCACAAATCGTATTTCGACAGTTTTTCCGAAAAGCCAGCGTCCCGTCATGCTCCCATTTAATCTGATTGAGACAGTCGAGAATTGTGTTTCCTGACTCAACCTCCAGCCTGTAGGAGTGAATGGCAGAAGCGTAGCCCTGATTTTGCCGGACGACTTTAAAAACAACTTGCATTCTGATAACGAGACCTTGAAATGTGGAGGGTGAGCAGTCGAGAGTTGAGCTAAAAAATCAGTCAGAGATTTCCTGTTTAGTAATAAATTATCTATGCATTTAATAGCTTGTTACGAAAAAAGCAGCTTCATCAGTTCTCGCTTTAAATGTTGCGGGCAGTCGGCCCAATTCCCTTGTAATCAATCTAGCGCATCACCAGCCTCTAAGCGGATTGGCTGAGTTACGACCTGTCAATATCGATGCATAGATTATCGCTTTTGGATAAGTAAAATTTCTCAAGGTGAGCCGATTTGTCCAAAAAGTTTAACGTCAACTTCTTTAAGACATCTGCAAAATAGAAATTTTTGTCTCGCCTAGATGAGGCGTATTGAAACAACTTCCATTCACCATCGATTTGAGAAAGTTTGAGAAAGGGCGAGGCTCGATCGAAATTATTATTGAAATTATTAATACCAAAAAAAATATTGAAAATTACTGTTCAAGTTTTGCAGATTGGAGATATATTTTATTAAGTCAAACATTCAAAATTGACTCTATTTACCACTCAGAAATCGTAGGGATATTCTGTAGCAGATGACTGAAACTGCAACTGCCCCTTTGACAGGGAAGGCATTACTTCAAAAAGTAAAAGAACTGTCGCACTTGCCTCGGCGGGAAACTGCCAAACGCTGCGGCTATTACACGGTTACTAAAAACAACCAAACCCGTGTCAATCTGACTGATTTTTATGATGCTTTGTTGGTTGCTAGGGGAATTCCACTTAGCCCAGAAGGGTCTAAAGATGGTCGGGGGCGTGAGCCAACTTACCGCGTCAGTGTTCATCAAAACGGTCAAATTGTAATCGGTGCAGCCTATACCAAGGCGATGGGCTTAAAACCCGGAGATGAGTTTGAAATTAAGCTGGGCTATAAGCATATTCATCTCATTCAGATTGACGCTGATAAGAGTAGTCAAAACGGAGTTCATCTTGAGGAAGAAGAAGAATAGCACTCAGAAAGACTGTCTTCAAATTGAGTCTTGATAATGCTGTTGTTTGGAAAAATTTATGCCTACGCTCGATCGCACGTCCCAGTTTTTTGCAGCCTTTGCAGAAGCTCCTGTGTGGGTGAGGGTGGGCGTTTTTTTTGTCGGTTGGCTTTTGGTTTGGCTCCCGATCGCCATTCCCCTCGCCGTCTTTCTCAAATGGCACCCTTTCAAGCCTTTAGACGTTCGCCAAAAGCTGTCGCTGGTTGCTTCACTGTATCTGCTGGCTCCGATCGTTCTTTGGGGCGTTGCCTGGATTCAGAACATCCCCTTCTCCAGCTATGGTCTGATTTGGAATAGACAAACGTTGTCTTCTCTCGGTGTTGGGCTTGGGTTGGGCGCGATCGGTTTAATCCTGCTTTTTACCCTACAAACGGTTTTGGGCTGGCTGGAGTGGCGTACTGAGCCTGGGACAAAACTAGCTGCTGTTTTACTGCCCACCCTCTTACTCGGACTGCTGGTAGGCGGGATTGAAGAATTAGTGTTTCGAGGATTTCTGTTTAACCAGCTTTTGGCAGAGTTTGATTTTTGGACAGCGGTGATCGCGTCCAGTCTGATTTTTGCCCTGCTCCATTTAGTTTGGGAAGGCAAAGAAAATATTCCTCAGCTTCCCGGACTCTCTCTAATGGGCGTGGTGCTTTGTCTAGCGCTGGGGGCAAATTCTGGAAGTCTTGGGCTGGCTTGGGGGCTTCATGCAGGATGGGTGTGGACGATCGCGACTCTTGACTCCGCGCAATTGATTCACCTCAAAAAAGATGCCTCAGAGTGGCTCACCGGCCCAGCAGGCAGGCCGCTAGAGGGGGTAATGGGTCTGCTGTTTCTCTTAGCAACCGGACTGCTACTGATCCCGCTTAGAGCCATTTTTAGTGCAGCGTCAGTTTGATCAAGTCTTTTCGCTGCGTTGTCAAGCTTCTTTCATAGATTTAGGAGGCGTTCCCAGATTGACAGTTGCAGTGAGGCATTTCTGCGAATTTACATTTTCTCAGTCCCTCAAAACTCAAAGCTGGCCCAGTTGGGATCGCGGTAGTAGGTTGTCATGTCATCAAATTTGCGAAGTTCGGCCCGATGGACTAGAAACGTTTGTGATTCTTGCTCTAGCCATTGTTTGTTGAGTTCGTCAAAGGTTTGGCTGAGACGATTGCTCTCGACCTGTGAGGTGTCGCCAAAATATCCCAGCGTGATGTGAGGCGTGAAGTAGTACTGTTGCTCAATGCCGATCGCCATCAAATCCGGGTTTTGGTAAATCGCACGGCGCAATTTGAGAATGCGATCGTAAGACTCTTCATCGGTTGGAGCCAGACAAACCGCCACTGCCCGCGTCATCACAATCAGGCCCAACACCTGAAAACGAATCGGGTTTCTTTGAGAAAGCGGCTGACACTGCTGAAAACTTTGGGCAATGCGATCGCGCAACTGCTCCTCAAACGCTGGATTTTGGCTCAAAGCGTGATGATAGGTGCCGTTCCAAATCAAATCGGCCAGCGTCAAGTGAAAACTCTCAGCCGGAAGGGGAGCGAGCAGATCCAACCCAACTTTTTGAGCGACCTGAGACTGAAATTGAGTGAGGCGATCGAACAGAGCAGCATTCTCCGGATCATCTGCGCCGCAAGGAGTCACCACGGTATAGCCTGGAAACGGGTTCGCTTGCCAATCTTCTCCAGACGGCTTAAACTTGGGCGATTCTTGAATATGCTGCACCTGAGACTTGTAGGTGTCTGGAAGCGTCATCCGGATCACCCGGTTGAGGTAGGTCTGATAATTCTCGTCCAACTCGATCGCCTCACCTATAATCGACAGTTTAGAAATCCTTCCTTAATCTAGCGGTAAAGTGTCTCTTAAAAGTGTCTCTTACTCTTCAGAGATCTCAGTATTGCCTCTAAAAGCTGCCGAAGTAGAGAAAAGCTTAAGAAAACTTCAGCGAGAGAAATCTGGAAGGGAGGAGGGAGGAGGGATGAAAAGGAAGGTTGAGTTCTATGCTCTAATTCCCACAAGAGTTACATCAAAACAAATCACTCAGCAAAATGCCTAAGATCATGGATTAAATCAACGTTCAAACAAACCTGACGAATTAATTCACGGCTATAAGAACAAACCCTGCCCTCGCAGATTAGAACGTTGGCGTTGCTGATTGGAGGGATGAATCTGTGAGAAGTGTCCATCTTTTCGCCCCCTAAATCCCCCAAAATTGGGGGACTTTGAATGTTAGGTTTCCCGCCGCTTTGGGGCAATTCATCCCCTGATTCAGCACCGCCAGAACGTTTTATCCCACGAGTTCTAAGCGCTTCATCCCTCATCCCTCATCCCTGTCCTATGCCAATTTACCTGTATTGGGGAGAAGATAGTTTTGCGATCGCCCAAGCCGTCAAGAGGTTGCAGGCACGATCGCTCGATCCCACTTGGGAGAGCTTTAACTTTGACAAAATTTCTCCTGATCAGCCAGAATCCGTCATTCAAGGTCTCAATCAAGCGATGACACCGCCGTTTGGGTCGGGAAATCGGTTTGTCTGGCTGGTCGATACGGCTCTAACTCAGCGCTGCTCAGAAGAACTCTTGGCAGAACTCGATCGTACCTTTCCCGCAATTCCTGAAACGACAACGTTTTTGATGACGAGTTCGGTAAAGCCTGACGGCCGCTTGAAATCGACCAAGCTGCTGCAAAAATACGCTCAGATTCAAGAATTTTCGCCCATTCCGCCCTGGAAAACTGATCTTCTTCTCAAACAGGTGCAGCGAGTCGCGCAAGAAGTCGGGGTCAAGCTATCGATCGCTGGTGCAGAATTTATGGTCGAAGCCGTCGGCAATAACACGAGACAGCTTTATAGTGAGTTGGAGAAAATCCGATTATTTGCGGGCGACTCTAAAAAACCCTTGGGCGTGGAAGCGATCGCTCCCTTGATCACCACGACCAGCCAAAACAGTTTGCAGCTAGTGGCAATGATTCTCGAAGGTAAAACCGATCAAGCCTTGGAACTGGTCACAGATTTGCTGCGTCAAAACGAACCTGCCATTAAAATCGTGGTGACTTTAATCAATCAATTTAGACAACGCCTATGGATCAAAATCATGATGCAATCGGGAGAGCGAGATGAACGCACGATCGCTCAGGCGGCTGAGTTAAATAACCCCAAAAAACTTTACTTTTTGCAAAAAGAATTGGCTAAACTCTCAGTTAATCAGCTTCAACAAACCCTTCCGCTACTCCTCGAACTAGAATTCAGTCTCAAACGCGGCATTGACGAAACGGCCGCTATGCAAACGAAGGTGATCGAGCTTTGTCAAATTTTTAGTTAGTGCCATTTCCTCAGTAGTGACTAAAATCACTTGATCCCAAAACTAAATTCTTGCTGACTTCTGGAACTTCTTGCTCATAAAATAATTCATGAATCTTGAACCTCAACCGTGTGCTAGTTTGCGGAATGTCACACACACTATGATGAACCGTGTTTCTCGCTTTCCATTTCAACTCAACCGAGTTTTAGCCCGATCGCTGACGATCGCGACGCTTTCGACACTCGGACTACTGACTGGCGTTGCTCCTAATCTCTCAGGGCAACCTACTCAACTGTTTGATACAGCAGTCCATGCTCAAGAAGAATCGACGTTTACGCGCTATGTGAAAGCCGCCTTTGAGATTGAGAAGATGCGGCGATCGCTCCTCGATCAAGTCAAGCAACTTACGGGGGGCAACGTGCCGAGCAACGTTTGTCAATCGTCTAGCCTGGCGCAGGTGTCGTCTAATGTGCGCGATCAAGTCAAGGGCATTTGCGATAATTTTTCGGCTCAGGCGAAGTCGATCGTTCAGGATAAGTACAAACTTAGCCGCGACGAATTCAACAGCTATCAACGGCAGAGCCAAAATCCTGATATGAAATCTCGCATCGAAGCTGAGATTCGCAATTTGAATCTTCGCTAATGCTGATCCAAAAGCTGATCAAAAAGTGATGCAAGATACCTAATTGATGGCGAGAACTCTGTAGATCCTTAGAATAAGCGATCGTTCTGAGGTGAGTTATGGGCTGTTTTGTTGAGGCAGATCCCTATCCGTATCCATTCAATGGAGATCTGCGTCCGGAGAATACGGTGGTTTTGGTGATCGATATGCAGACCGACTTTTGCGGAGTTGGGGGGTATGTCGATCGCATGGGCTACGATTTGTCTTTGACGCGGCGGGCGATCGAGCCGATCAAAAATCTGCTCTCAGTGGCGCGGGCCAAGCACTTCTCGATCATTCACACTCGCGAAGGTCATCGACCCGATCTGTCTGACTTACCCGAAAATAAGCAGTGGCGCAGTCGGCAAATCGGCGCTGGCATCGGTGACCCTGGGCCTTGTGGCAAAATTCTCGTCCGAGGGGAGCCTGGCTGGGAAATTATTCCAGAATTGGCACCCCTGCCGGGAGAAGCCATCATCGACAAACCTGGCAAAGGGTCTTTTTACGCCACCGATCTGGATCTGCTGCTCAAGCGAAAAGGCATTCAAAACATCATTCTCACGGGCATTACGACCGATGTTTGTGTACATACGACGATGCGAGATGCCAACGATCGCGGCTACGAGTGTCTGATTCTATCGGACTGCACAGGCGCAACGGATTACGGCAATCATGTAGCGGCGCTCAAAATGGTGACGATGCAGGGTGGCGTGTTTGGTGCTGTTGCAGATTCTCAAGCGGTGATTAGCGCGATCGATCTCCTGTAAAGGTCAGCCTTGAATTTTCGGAACTTTGGTGAAGTTTTTCGTTTCGGTGTTTGCGTCTTCTGCCCTCCAAGTTGCCAATTCTGGGAGACTTTAAGGCAAGCGTTTCGGCTCAAAGTTCTCCATTTTGGGTGAGTTTATTAGCCTTTAAAGCTTGTAATTGAATTCAGGTTGATTCAACGTCGATCGCTAACATTGACTCGTCTCAAGGTAGGCTTTGGAGAAGAACTAAAACCGCTTCTCATTGAGATGATCACTCCCGCTGGCTATATTTTGGCGCTTGATTTGGGCACGACGGGCAATCGCGCTTTTTTGTTTGATTCATCGGGGAGCGTGGCCGGTCAGGCTTATCTGGCGTTGACACAGCACTATCCGCAGCCTGGATGGTTGGAGCACGATCCCCAAGAAATTTGGCAGGCTACTTGTGAAGTCATGCAGACGGCGATGCAGCGGGCCCAGATTGAGCCGAGTCAGATTGCGGCGATCGGGCTAACCGTTCAGCGAGAAACTTGTTTGCTGTGGGACAAAACGACGGGACAGCCACTTCACAATGCGATCGTTTGGCAAGATCGGCGGACGGCTCCCCTTTGTAATCAGTTGCGCGATCGCGGGTACGCTCCAGACATTTGCGATCGTACTGGACTGATTTTGGATGCCTACTTTTCGGCGACGAAGCTATCCTGGCTGTTAGAACACGTCGTGTCTGAGACACCGCTAGAAAATGTGTTAGCAGGCACGATCGACACCTGGATTTTGTGGAATCTCACCGGACGAAAGATTCACGCAACCGATGACAGCAACGCCAGCCGCACGATGTTATTCAATCTAGAGACTCGCGACTGGGATGCAAAACTGTTGGATCTGTTTGCGATTCCGTCTCATGTGTTGCCTAAAATTCAGCCGAGTTTGAGTCAATTTGGCGTGACGGATGCGAGTTTGTGGGGGGCAGAAATTCCGATTACGGCGATTTTGGGCGATCAGCAAGCCTCTCTTTTGGGGCATGGGTGCGATCGTCCCGGTTTGGTCAAATGCACTTACGGAACGGGCTGTTTTTTGGTGGCTCACAGTGGCAAATCGATCGTGCGATCTCCACAACTCATTTCAACGATCGCTTGGACTCAATCCGATCAAGTGGGATACGCCCTCGAAGGCAGCATGTTCACAACCGGGGCTTGCATTCAGTGGCTGAGAGATGGTCTGCAAGTGATTTCAACGGCGGCTGAAACGGAGACGATCGCTCAACAGGTTCCTAACAACGGCGGCGTTTATTTTGTGCCTGCTCTCAGTGGGTTGGGCGCTCCTCGATGGGATATGACGGCACGAGGCGCATTTTGGGGGATTACAGGTGGGACAGGACGATCACATCTAATTCGGGCGGTCTTGGAGTCGATCGCGTATCAGGTCAAAGAAGTGGTGCAGGCGATCGAGAAATGTAGTCCTCTAAAAATAACGCGCCTTAGAGTCGATGGCGGCGCTTGTGAGAACGACTTTTTGATGCAGTTTCAGGCAGACGTGTTGGGAATTGCGATCGAGCGTCCCAAAATGCGTGAGGCGACCGTGCAGGGCGTTGCGTTTGCGGCAGGTCTGGTGATGGGCTTTTGGGAAGATTATCAGACGCTCATTGCCCAAAGAGAACTCGATCGCGTGTTTGAACCCGGAAATGGATCTGAGCAAGCGTTAGCTAACTTTGTGATCTGGCAGAAAGCAGTGGAGCGATCGCAACATTGGGTCGAGTGAATGAATACTATCTACTCAAAATTATTCGTTCAAAATACTCAGTCCTGCTAACTTTTGAATAGCTCATTCTTAGAACTGGGATCAGTGATAACTTGGCTGGGATCGAAGAATAGTCACCCTTTTACCAACTGGGTCTTAATTTAATTTAATATTTTGTCTCATCTTATACCTCTTCAAGAAGATGAGTTGTGAGCTATGAGATTCGTATCATAAGTTTCTCATCTGCTGATAACAGCATTTGATGGGATTTCAATTGCTTCTTTGAAGTGAAAATTCACTTTACTTAACCTTTTTAGTGCGATCGAGCGAGGCACTGCCAGCAAGCTACGATCGTCCACACAATTCTATGGAAATCCTGGAATTTATTAGACAAAATCTTGCGAAAGTTTGGCGGCGATCGTTACTCTTTCGAGTGGTTACAGTCCTGTCTGCGTTTGGGTTGAGCGCGTTGCTGGTAATCTTGCCTGCGATGTCTCAGCCCGTGGTTTTGACCTTCTTGATGAATGCGCCAGAAGTCGAACCTTTTAAGCCGATTATTCGAGAGTTTGAGCAACAAAATCCGGGAATTCGCCTCAATATGATCGAAGGCCCGAACGCATCAAACTTGATCGAAGACCTGAATACTTCAGCCTTTTTGTTAGGTGGATCGCCCTACGATTTGCTCAATTTAGATGTGACCTGGGTGCCCAAATTTGCAGCAGCAGGCTGGCTTCGTGAGTTAGATGATCTCGTCCCCGCTGAAGAATTAAAGCAATTTTTGCCGGGAGATATTAACGGTGGACGCTACAAAGATAAGCTCTATCGATTGCCCTGGCGGACAGATGTCGGGATGCTCTATTACCGAACTGATCTGCTCGATCAAGCCAACCTTAAGCCGCCCGAAACCTTTGCTGATTTGACCCAAGCTTCTAAAGCGTTACAGCAAGAAAATGCGGCTCGGTGGGGCTACGTTTGGCAGGGGCGACAGTATGAAGGTGTAGCAGCCATGTTTATTGAAGTGCTGCAAGGGAATGGTGGCTTCTGGGTTGACCCCAAAACCAATCAGGTTGGACTAGATCAGCCAAAAGCGATCGATGCCCTCAAATTTCTCACCAGCACCATTCAGCAGGGCGTTTCTCCCGGTGGGGTGATCACGTATCAGGAAGACGAAGCGCGTCGCCTGTTTCAAAGTGGCAACACCGTTTTTATGCGAAATTGGCCTTATGCTTGGGCGCTATTGAATGCGGATGAGTCTCCGGTCAAGGGCAAAGTTGGCATTCGTCCGATGGTTCACGCGCCCGGATATGAAAGTGCCGCTTGTCAAGGAGGCTGGGGTTGGGGAATTGCCAGCACGACCAAACATCCGCAAGAAGCCTGGAAAGTGGTGCAATATTTCACTAGTCCTGAAGTGCAGAAAAAGCTGATTTTAAACACGGGTTATTTACCCAGTCGGCGATCGCTCTATGACGACAAAGATCTGTTAGCCAAGTACGAATTTTTCCCACTGGTTTTGCAGGTTTTAGATAATGCGGCTTTGCGTCCGCCGATCGCACAATATGCCCAAGCTTCTGATATTCTGCAACGCTATTTAAGTGCTGCGCTGTCGGGTCGGATGACTCCTGAAAATGCGATGAAATCGGCCGCCAATGAAACGCGCTCTTTATTGGGTGCAAATGCTTGAGGAGAGAACTATGACACAAGACATTATTCGAGAACGAGAGCGACGAGCGGGCTGGTATTTGACGGTTCCAGCGCTGTTAGTTTTGGCTCTGGTATTTGCATATCCGATTTTGCGGGCGTTTTGGCAAAGTTTGTTTGTTCAGAATTTGGGGAATCAGCTAAATCCTTCGTTTACTGGACTGACTAACTTCGGAAGAATGGCGCAGGATGGGCGATTTTGGGGGACTTTATGGAACTCAGCCGTCTTCACGTTTTCCTCAGTTTTGCTAGAACTGATTATCGGCATGGGAATCGCTCTAGTATTGAACCAAACCTTTAGGGGGCGAGGGATTGTGAGAACGATCGCCATTCTCCCCTGGGCGTTACCGACTGCATTAATCGCGCTGGCCTGGACGTGGATCTTTAACGATCAATATGGGGTTGTCAATGACATCCTATTGCGGTTGGGATTGATTCAAAATGGAATTAACTGGTTGGGTAATCCGACATTGGCGATGATATCTGTAATCGTTGCTGACGTATGGAAAACAACGCCCTTTATTAGCATTCTGTTGTTAGCAGGTTTGCAATCCATTCCCAGTGATTTGTATGAAGCGCAAGCGATCGATGGTGCGTCTCCCTGGCAGAGTTTTCGTCAAATTACGCTGCCTTTATTACTGCCTCAAGTGGTGATTGCGTTACTATTCCGATTAGCGCAAGCCTTCGGAATCTTTGACTTGATCTCAGTCATGACAGGCGGTGGGCCCGGTGGTGCGACGGAAACGGTTTCACTTTACATTTACGCAACTGTGATGCGCTATCTCGATTTTGGATACGGTGCAGCGTTGGTAGTTGTGACATTTTTACTGTTGGTGTTGGTGGTCGCGATCGCTAGTTTCTTCTTAACGCGATCGAGAGCTAGAGCAGCCGGGGAGGTCTGATCCATGACTACTGTTTTTCCTGAGCATATTAATCGCAAAACACCGTCGGGGTCGGGTCGGGCTTCATTGCGAAAGGTGATCTTGCCGTTGGCGGTTGCGTTCACCGTTCTGTTCTGTTTAGCTCCGATTTTGTGGCAACTGTTGACTTCGGTTAAGGTAAACGCTGACATCTCTGCTGTGCCAAATGTGTATTTCCCCAGTCGGTATACGCTGACTCACTATCAAGAGTTGTTTGCGCGTCGTCCGTTTTTTAATTACATTCTCAATAGCGCTTTAGTTTCGATTGCCTCTACCATTCTCGCTTTAGGATTGGGGGCACCTGCCGCGTATGCGCTGGCTCGATTAAAACTTCAAGGCGAACGTGTGATCCTTGCGGG
This sequence comes from Phormidesmis sp. 146-12, assembly GCF_052939495.1. Lineage (NCBI taxonomy): Bacteria > Bacillati > Cyanobacteriota > Cyanophyceae > Leptolyngbyales > Leptolyngbyaceae > Phormidesmis > Phormidesmis sp. 146-12. The sequence continues at coordinate 112,553 of NZ_JBJPHS010000009.1, forward strand.
TGTTTTGATCGTGACGTTGTTTCCTCCAATTCTATTGTTTTTAGGTTTGCTGGAAATTGTTCGATTTTTGAACCTGGGCAATAATTATTTGGCGTTAATTATTCCCTACACAGCAATCAATTTACCGTTGACAATTCTGGTTATGCGGAGTTTCTTTCAGCAATTGCCCAAGGATTTAGAAGATGCTGCAAGAGTCGATGGTTACAGCACTTGGCGGATGTTGCTTGAGATTGTTTTGCCGATGACGATTCCTGCGCTGGTGACCACTGGGATTCTTACCTTTATTTCTGCCTGGAATGAGTTTATTTTTGCGCTGACGTTTATCACTCGTGAAGAGATGAAAACTGTCCCCGTAGCAGGCGCACAACTGGGTGGAGCGTCCCCGTTTGAGATTCCGTTTGGGCCGATCGCCGCCGCCACCGTTTTAGGCACCATTCCGCTAGTTTTGCTGGTGTTGTTTTTCCAACGTCGAATTGTACAAGGTCTGACCGCAGGAGCCGTTAAAGGATAAAAGGATTAGAACCATGAAACCGATGCAAGACGAAAGAACGATCGACAGAAGACTTGAGATTGTAGATCTACGCAAGGCTTATAATCCCAAGGTTGTCCCGGTCAAAAACATTAGTTTGAGTGTTGGGCCGGGTGAGTTTTTGACGCTGTTGGGGCCGTCGGGCTGTGGAAAATCGACGATTCTTCGGTTGATTGCTGGGTTAGAACAGCCAACCAGTGGTCAGGTTTTGATTAACGGGCGAGATGTGAGCCGATTGGGGCCAGGCGATCGCAATATTGCAATGGTCTTCCAAAGTTATGCGCTTTATCCTCACATGACGGTGCGCGAAAATATTGCGTCTGGGATGAAGCTTCGCAAAACGCCTGCGGGAGAAATCCAGCAACGGATTCAGGAAGTGTCTGATTTCTTGGGGCTGGACGAATTAATGGAACGCAAGCCAGGTCAGCTTTCTGGCGGTCAGCGTCAACGGGTTGCCGTCGCTCGGACTCTAGTACGCCGTCCGGATGTGTTTCTGTTAGATGAGCCGTTGAGTAACCTGGATGCATTGCTCAGAGAACACGTTCGGGCAGAACTCAAACAGCTATTTGGATCGCAAAATGCACCTGTCGTTTATGTGACGCACGACCAAACTGAGGCCATGACGCTCTCAACCAAAGTGGCAGTTTTGAACAATGGAGATTTGCAGCAGTTTGACACACCAGAACGGATTTATACTCATCCCGCCAATCAGTTTGTCGCCGGATTTATTGGCAGTCCGCAGATGAACTTTTTGCGCGTTCCTTGTGAGGGTGGTAATGCGATCGTCGGCAGCACTCGTATCCCAATTCCGCAGGGAACTTCTACTAAAGAAATCATTTTGGGTCTGCGTCCAGAACATGTGCATCTGTCGCGATCGAACGAAGAATCCGCCCTTAGAGGTCAAGTTTTCTTAGTTGAAAATCTAGGAATGCACAATCTGATCAGCATTAAAGTTGAGAATGCCAATCGTGAACCGATGACCATTCGAGCGCTCATGGAAATTCATCAAGGGATTAGCGTGGGCGACCCAGTTAAGCTGTCGATTCCGGTTGAAGAAATTCACTGGTTTGATGCGGCAACGGGCGATCGGATTACCAGCACAACGGCGAGGGAGATGGTTAGGGGATGAGGGATGAGGGATGAGGGATGAAAAAACTGTTCCGGTGGGCGGAGTGGGGTTTGACATCCCCTTTGTTTCTTTTTGTTGAAGGTTACGATCGGTCTGATTTTCTTCGCTGTCTGGTGAGAATGCTCATTACGTTTCCAAAGTTGGGCGCGGGAAGTAGAGGACTCCAGGCGCTAGGCTCTGCAAATCCTCGTGCATGTAGGTTTTGAATTGTCTCGGTCACACCGTCTGTAGAACCGATAATTAATACGCGCAGCGCTTCAAATTCGTCAGATTGAGGAATGGCACTATCCGGTAAAAGATCCTGAAGTGGAACGCGAAACGAAGTCACTGTAAAACGGGGAATGGTATCGGGAAGCAAGCGAAATTGCAGCCATTCTAAAATTGCGTAAGCGTAATCGCACAGCCAAAAGCCAGCGTTCAAAAGTCGCTCTGCCATGATGGGTACTCCAATTTTAAGTTTCCGAAGAAACCCAAAAAACTAGCCGCCCCGACGATCGTGACAAGTCGGAGCGGCCAAAGGAGTGTTAAAATCCTCCATTAGCCCTCTGGACTGGGTGTATCAGTCTCACGGGTTAGCTGCCCTCGGTTGCTCTAACAGCCTTGGGCGGCGACAGACTAGATTTTTTGGGCGATCGGACGACCTTCTCGCGACGAAAAAGCGTCCTTGATTTGAGAGAATATCTGGAATTTTGATTCTCGTCAAGTAGAGGCTGAAGTAATCTTGTGGTGAGTACTTTTGCTTAGGAATGAGAATTAAATAACTTCGACAATTGTAGAGTCTCGGATCGCCCTCCTCACAAAGTGGGGCGAAGCCCTCGCCAACTCTTCTCCCGAAGGAAAAGGGGGCTAGAGTCTGGTTCCCTCTCCTTGGTGAGCTACCGTGTACACACAAGTCCGGAATCGCTTCGTTTCAATCGGCTTCAGCCCCCTAAATCCCCCAATCTGGGGGACTTTGACCCAGAGAGATTGCCTAGCATTCAAAGTCCCCCAATTTTGGGGGATTTAGGGGGCGAAGGGTCTCGGCAATGACGGATCAATCAACTTGTGTGTACACGGTAGCCT